>CALBJW010000062.1 GCA_937893145.1 uncultured Prevotellaceae bacterium
AAATACTCTTTTTCTTCAAGGAAACGTATAAGTGCTGCATACACGGCAGTACGCAACTCATCATAGTCTGCAAATGACTTGCGAACCACATCCTGTTCTACTTTATGAATGAAATTCTGTTCTTTCGGATGGCGTTCATCACATCGTTTGATGAAGACAATGCGATGGCGATTGTTAGCAGTTGCCGCATCATATTCGCGCTCTGTAGGTGATATTCCATCAGCGTCCTCATACCCATAATCATGTCCGTAGAGTCCAAGATAGATGTCGGAAGTGGAAGCTTCCGTGAGATATGCTTCTGGGGCAGAGAGGTTGATGGCAGGCAATTCCTCGAAGATGAATGGGAGGAAGAACTTGCCAAGCAAGGCATCCTCACGGATATACTTGCAGAGCAGCTGACGCTCCTCGGCAAACTCTCGTTGTACACTACTTATAAAGACTCTTATCATGTTAAATGTAGGCTTATTGGTGTGATGTGCAGAAAGATTATATTTCCAAGTCCATTAGACTTGACTTTGCGTTGCAAAGGTACTTAATTTTTTTGAATTTGAGGATATATAAAACCGTTTTAATGCAGTATATTACTCTTTTACATAAAAAACATAATCAGAACGCTTCATAAAATTCGCATGATAATCTCTTTCTTGTAAAAAAACAATTATGTCATCTTTTAGTGTATGTAGTGTATGATAAAAACAAAAATTTCGATGTTTTTCTTTGACACAAGAGGAGTATAACAACAAAATTAGAGGGAATTCCCTCAAAATTCCCTCTAATTCCCTTAATTGTTATTTGAAGTTCTCTATATTTTTATCGAAATCATCAGACTTTTCTTTTAACACGAAAGGGAGCAAATTGCAAAAATTGCACTCGAATCGTGCAGTTTTTAGCGAATTCTGCATTATTTTCGTGCAGTTTTAATGATTTCTATATATTATGACTAAATGTTACGAAAAAGTTATTTACGGTTTCCCACCTTTATGAGGAGGAGACCGATTGCACATTTCATTATTCTGTTCTAATTATGGTTTTGTTATATGCCGATTATCAATCAAACAGCATTGCTGAGCAAGTATATTGCTAACAAAGGTAGCGAACAAAACCACAAGCCAAAACGGTAAAAAATATTAATCGGAGTGATAATAATTCATATATTTATACGGATAATATATTGTTTAATTGCAAGGGAATTATCTCAAACGAATCTTCTTTCCGTCCTGAATGTAAATGCCATTTGATGGTTTGGATGATAATTTGCGACCATTCAAATCATATATATAGGCACTTCTGCTATGTATAGCTGGATGCGAAATGACGGACTTTGTATCTTCAAGTGGTATGTATCCACTTTCCCTTATTATAGGACTGGCTGCGCTTGTTGTCAAGAAATCAAACAAGATGCGAGCCATAGATTCTTCGGGTTCGTCTGCCCTAATTGCTGCATATATTTCAGAAATGTATGGGTAGCTGCCATTTATGATGTTAGCATCATTCAGTTCTACTCCATTGATGCCGATCGCAGTAGCCCAGTCTTTCCAGTCGGAAGCCATGATATTATAGTAGTAAAAAGGAGTGTAGGCAATTCCTTCTTCTACATATCGGATCTGGTAATATGGTCCTGCCATGCCGTGAGTGATAAGTTCACTGCCTTGAATCATCGTTAGACCTGCCATCACCATAGTCTCCATTTTTTCCTGACTGCCTGAGTTGGCATCCCTAATGTAAGCCTTTATCTCTGCATCTTTGCCTCCCACTTCTTTCCAGTTTGTAATCTCTCCGGTATAGATTTTCTGTATTTGCTCTATGGTCAGGTTGCGAACTTGGTTTTTAGGATTGACGATGAATGCAAACGCATCTTTGGCAATTGGTTTCTGAATCAGCTCAATGCCTTTTTCCTGCGCATCGCTGTTTTCATCTCGTGAGGAATACCTTGATGCGATTATTAAATCCACTTTCTTATTGATGAGGTTTGTGTACGACCCGTGAGTAGTGCTACAATTCAGCTTGCTTTGTAGTATTTCTTTCTCTGAGTCAGTAGTGCTACATTGTGTGTAATCCAACCTTGCATAGTTTATGCAATCTACAGGATGCAAATACCACACATATGGTATGTTCAGCAGATGGCTCGATAGGATAGTTGTCAACGGCTGAGTAGAAGTTGAGCAGTCCATTACGGGAAGTGTCTCTATGGTCACTTCAACTACATGATTATTCACTTCGTTCTCTGGTTCTTCGCAGTCCCCGCATGAAATGAGAAGGGGCAGCGAGAGTAATGTTAGGAATGTTCGTTTCATATATTTCAATTATTAAAAGTATTATTTATTTAATATAACTGGTATTTGAACACGAGTATTGTTTATTTTTGAACACGAATGACACGGATGACACGAACCTCGTCATCGCGTAAGCGCTTTCGTAGAAAGAACAGCTCGACGAAGTCAATCTTAGCGTGCAGCAAAACCCATGACACATATAGCGCCTACTGCGCTTTGCTAATGACACTAATGGCCCCGGCATGGCAGACCATCTCGGAGGGCTTTCTTTCCGTCTATTATATAGAAACCTCTTTGGGGCACTTTATGCAGTCTGATGCCATGCAGATTGTATATAATCGAAGTCTTTGTAGGCAACGAATGTTTATCGGTGGAAGTTGTTCCTGATTGTGTGTACAATATTTTTGAGATACCCTTTCTTGTCCCAAAAAGTATATGGCTGACATTGGTAGGCTTTGGCTTGGCATCTCCTGTTCCTTCTGGTTCTGGCTCTGTAAAGAACAATCCAAGTGGACCTGCTATATGACCTATTTTATAAATAATATCGTTCCACATAGGTAAGCAATCTTCTTCTTCAATAACATCATAAAGGTATGTCATGGGACTTTCGTTAGAAATATACTCTGTGACAATTCCTTCTAAGGTTCCGTATCGTACAATATCACCATATTCAAAACTTTTTGTAAAATCGTACAAGAGCGATTCCTGTAGTAATGCACCATTGAGTATGACTCGTGCATAGACAAGAGAGTCGCCACGCTCGCTGCGTATATAAGCGACAGTATCGCAACCTTCCGCGGTACTTGCAGTTAGAGGATAATACGATACCCCCTCTATGTCTATGGATTCCATAAGCGTGAACAGGGTATGTGGAAGTCCTGAGTCTTGGGTATAATCAATGTTCCAAGTGGTTCCTTCTGTCCAAATGTCTTGTGCATGGAGGGATGACGACAGAATGGTCAATAATGCTATTATAGGGTATCTTCTCATATAATGTACTGTCCTAAATAGTTTTCTATAGTTTGTTCGTGAATATCTGCGTCAAGTTTCTTCTTCATTCGTTGTTTTCGGATTG
>CALBJW010000063.1 GCA_937893145.1 uncultured Prevotellaceae bacterium
CCCTCCCTCACAGGGAGGGCTGGGGTGGGTCTCTCCTCTTAGATATTAAGAAAGAGTTGCGTGCCAACATGAATGGTATTGCATCTGCAGCAATGAGGCAAACAGAAGACTATCGTGTGAACTGGGGCATCGAACTGCCCCGCATACATAGTATCGCCAAAGAGTTTGAAGCAGAAGCAAGTCATGAGTTGGCGCAAACGCTTTGGAAAGAAAGTGTAAGAGAGTGCAAGATACTTGCCACAATCCTCATGCCTGTGGAGAATTTCGATGAGGAGCTTTGTGACATCTGGGCGGATGACATTCGTACGGAAGAGATTGCAACCATGTTCTGCCTTAACCTCATGACAAGACTTTCGTATGCAAGCAAGAAGGCTTTTGAATGGATTGCAAAAGAGGGAATGCTTGAGAACTGTGGCTATCTCACCCTATGTCATGTCATGCGTAAAGGCGAGCTTTCAGAACGCTCCGCAGAAGAGTTTCTCGACCAGGCAAGTGCAGCACTAAATAACAAGTATGCTATCAAAGCACTACTAATATATACTTCACAGAGTGAAGAATGCGCCAATAAAGTCAAAAAAATAGCTGATTATTTGCTATAAAGAATAAAAATCTATAAATTTGTAGCATATTTTGTACCTACACCATGGCAAAAGACAATATTAGAGAAGAAGCAATAGCAATCTTGACACGTCACATCGAAGAAAAAAATATGCGAAAGACACCAGAGCGCTTTGCAATACTTGATGTGGTCTTGTCCATGAAAGGTCATCATTCAGTGGATGAAATAATGGCTATGATGCCACAAGCATTCCCCGTAAGCCGACCAACAATATACTCGACGATGGAGATTCTCAACGAATTGAAGATCGTTCAGTGTCATAACCTCACGGGAACAATGCTTTACGAGCGTGCTATCGGGACCAAAGTACATCACCACTACATCTGCACTTCATGTGGAACGATCACAGACCTCGTTGACAAGCAGATAGACTATGTGTTGAACAACGCCAAGACTCCACGATTTAGCAAGGACATTGGCACAGCGTACATCTTCGGACTTTGCAGCACATGCAAGTCGGTCATCAACAAGAAGAAGAAGAAAGAGGAGAAGGAACGCGAGGCGATGAAGAGTCGTGAGGAAAAGCGTTTCGAGCAGATTGACAAGGACTTGGAGCAGATGGCAAAAGCACTTGAGGATGTTGGCATCAGTGGCAAAACAACAAAGAAAACCAAAAAGAAAAATAATAACTAAAACATTATAGATAAATGAAAGTAGATGTGCTTTTAGGTCTCCAGTGGGGAGACGAAGGTAAAGGCAAGGTTGTAGATGTGCTCACACCACGCTACGATGTAGTTGCTCGTTTTCAGGGAGGTCCTAACGCTGGACACACACTCGAGTTTGAAGGTCAGAAGTATGTCCTTCGCTCTATTCCATCTGGTATTTTCCAGGGTGACAAGGTAAACATTATCGGTAACGGCGTAGTACTCGCACCAGACCTCTTCATGGACGAAGCAAAGGACCTTGAGAAGTCAGGTCACGAACTTAAGAGTCGTCTCCACATTTCAAAGAAGGCACACCTCATCATGCCTACTCACCGTCTTCTCGATGCTGCTTACGAAGCTGCAAAGGGAAAGAACAAGGTTGGTACAACTGGTAAGGGTATTGGTCCTACATATTCTGACAAGACAAGCCGTAATGGTCTTCGTGTAGGTGATATCCTCGATAACTTCCCAGAGAAGTATGCTGCTGCAAAGGCTCGTCATGAGGCTATCCTCAAGTCGCTCAACTATACAGACTACGATATTACTGAGGTCGAAAAGAAGTGGATGGAAGGCATTGAGTACCTCCGCCAGTTCCCAATCGTTGATTCAGAACACGAAATCAACAACCTCCTCAAGGAAGGCAAGAGCGTTCTCTGCGAAGGTGCTCAGGGTACAATGCTCGATATTGACTTCGGTTCGTATCCATTCGTAACATCTTCTAACACTATCTGTGCTGGTGCTTGTATCGGTCTTGGTGTTGGTCCTAACAAGATTGGTGATGTATTCGGTATCATCAAGGCATACTGCACACGCGTAGGTGCTGGTCCATTCCCAACAGAACTCTTCGATGAGACAGGTGCAACTATCCGCGCTATCGGTCACGAATACGGTGCTGTAACAGGTCGTGAGCGTCGTTGTGGTTGGATTGACCTTGTTGCTCTCAAGTACGCTATCATGGTAAGTGGTGTTACTAAGCTCATCATGATGAAGAGCGACGTACTCGATGGATTTGACACTATCAAGGCTTGTGTTGCTTACAAGCAGAAGGATGGCAGTGTAATCGACTACTTCCCATACGAGATTGATGATGTTGAACCTGTATATGAAGAACTTCCAGGTTGGAAGACTGACCTCACAAAGATGCACAGCGAAGCTGAGTTCCCACAGCAGTTCAAGGATTACATCGCATACCTTGAGAAGCAGCTTGAAACTCCTATTGCTATCGTTTCAGTAGGTCCAGACAGAGATCAGACTATCGAAAGATAAGAAGTCCAAAGACACAAAGACCCCCCAACACAACCAGTGAGGTAGTGTTGGGGGGTCTTTCGTTTGGTATTTTAATGCCAACTTGTATCCTTGTCAATAAGGTATTTATAGATTCTCGCCATCTTCATATCAAAAATCAATGTCGAATTGGCAGGAACACCTCCATCGTCTTGTGACTTATAACCCAAGTATGAAGGGATGTAAACACGCCATCTGTCGCCTTCACGCATGTGCATAAGAGCAGTCTGGAAACCAACCACCATAGTTGTTACGCTAAACAATGTAGGCACGTCTGTAGCTTCATTGAAGGTATAAGAGCTATAACTCTTATCGAAGATTTTGCCTTGAGGATATGAAGCAGACGGAATCAAGCGGCCCATGTAGTGTACACGCACAGAGTCCTTGAAGAGAGGTTTGTATGTTCCTGTACCTTCCTCCAGCTTCTGTATATATATATAATGAGAGTTGTTCTTTGTCATAGCTTCAATAGAATCGCTAAGGTTGAAAGCACAAATTCTCATCCAACTGCCATCCGCATTTCTATCACATACATTAGCGATAGAGTCAACGAAAGCAGCATTGCGTGTAGGCCAGTTGTCGAACTCACCTATTTCTGCCTGTTCTGTACAAGAGGTAAAGCTTAGCGCAAAAGACGCTAAGCTTACCATCATTATAATCAAACTATTGAATTTTCCCTTTACCATCTGTTGTTTGTTCCCTCCATTCAGGAAGGGATAGGGGTGAATTACTTAAGATTCTTCAAAAGACTTGGGATGCTAACCTGCTCCTCAATGATGCCACGGAGGTCAGCAATAGCAACACGCTTCTGCTCCATTGTGTCGCGGTAACGAAGAGTTACTGTATTGTCCTCGAGAGTCTGGTTATCTACAGTAACACAGAATGGAGTACCAATAGCATCCTGACGGCGATAACGCTTACCAAT
>CALBJW010000064.1 GCA_937893145.1 uncultured Prevotellaceae bacterium
TCTCCTAATCCGTAACCAAAGAGGGGCTTTTTCAGCCAGAGGAGAAAAGCTCCGTTCCAGATAATGAACCGCACATAGGATGAAGTTCGTATGCGCAGGATGGGGTTTAAAAATTCGGCAGCCTTCTCATTGCGGAGCTGTGTCTTCTTGTCAATCTTCTTCTTTGCCGGTGCAGCCTTGCTCTTGGTGGTAGTGGTCTTGGTGTTTGTACGCTTCTGTGCATACATGTCCGTCCACCCGCTACCCGCTGGCAGCAGTACAAGAGCGATAAGCAACATTATGTAACGTATTCCCTTCATGACGTACACCTAACTATTTTCCTGATAATGAATTGAAGAGTTGTTCAGCTGTCACCTTATTATATTTATTAGAGACAACATAATGAGCGTCCCATCCATCCTTATGACCTACGTTGTCAAGCTTAAGAGTCAGAGTGACAGGCTGCTTAAGTGGAATCTTGTACGAGATATTATCATTGTTTGGCTTCTGCGACTCAGCCCAGAAGAAAGCCTGAATATACTCATACGAGATGTCAGTCTTTGCAAGTGCTGAGATAGAGGCATAAGACTCCTGCACATACTGTCTGTTGATGCGATCCACAATGAGTACATTATCCTTAGAGAACTCCAAGCGTCCCACCTCAGCAATACCGAGAACAGGGTCAACGAGAGAAATCTGGATTACATCATTCCAACGCATCTTGAGCTGACCAGTTGTTGAGATGTCCTTCGAACCCTGCTTCAACTGCACCTTCACCTTTGCTGTATAGTTAGCAAAAGATACGGAATCCACACCCATCAGGAGTTTCTCTGTTGCCGAGAGTTTGCGGTCTGGAACCTTTGTTGATGGGATAACTGCTGTTGCTGGAACTGTGTTAGTAGGAGCAGTTACGTTGTCTGCATCCTTATTTGCCTTCTTTGAAGAGTGACAACTTGCGAGCATCACAAGTGCCAAGAGGTATAATAACTTTTTCATTTCTTCTTTACTTTTTCGTTTATTTGTTCAAGATGCGAACGAATGCCATCGTTGTCATCATCATTTATTTCGTCACCAAACATTTCTACTGCCTTATCCATCACCTCCTTCGCCTCTGCATAACGCTTCTGCATATACAGAATCCACGCGAGGGTGTCGAGGTAAGTAGGATTGTCGGCATCCAATTCGAGCGAGCGGCGCGACATCATCTCTGCTCGCTTCAGGTCCTTCTTCTCCAAACAGAGATAGTACGCATAGTTGTTGAGTACGAGTGCATCATCAGGACGATAGATAAGGCACGAGTCGTATGCTTCAAAACACTTATCCGTCTGTCCTGCCTTATGGTACAGGTCGCCCAACAACGTGTACATATTTGTTGTGACGGTTATGTTTTCCGACTCTTTACCACGAATCTTCTCAAGTCCCTTACGGTATGTCTCAATACCAAGCGAGATACTATCCGTCTGGTAGTAAGCAAGACCAAGATAATAGTAGAAGACCACATCATCAATAGAATAATCTACTGCTGGCTTGCATACATGGATGATTGCCATCGTGTCCTCTTCCTCTACAGCACACAAAAGGAGTTGATTGCGTGCCACCTCATTTTCGGGGTCAATCTCGAGCATCTTGTGCAACACAGGCTTTAGATTCTCTGATGGCATCCTTCGTGTCACCATGTATCGAGCATAGAGTTCGTACAACTGAGCATCCTTCTGTGGCAAGGCGAGAGCCTGGTCGAAGAGGCGAATGATACGAGTTGAGTCTCCGTTGTTCTGCAGATTAGAATATGTCAAACTACCAAGGAGCTTCATACGTGTGTCATCATCAATCTTTGGATGAGTGACAAGTTTGGCAAGTTGCATTTCGTACAACGAATCGTTTTCGCTATGCTCATAATACCTCAACATGGAAACTGCAAGAGCAAAATTGTCGGGTTCCTTTTCCTCCACACTCTTGTATATCTTCATTGCCTCCGACTTCTTGCCTTGGTCGAGATAGAGGTCACCAATCAAAACCTGATAGCGCAAGTCGTTAGGATACTCCTCTGCCAAAGCCTGCATCTCGCGGATAGCAGACTTCTCGTCCTTCATCTCAGCATAGATGCGTGCCTTCTCAAGCGAGAGCTGTTCGCTCTTTCCCTCCTTCAGCTCTATCTTCTCCATAATCTTTAGCACTTTGGCATAGTCGGAGTTTGAGGTGTAAAGGTCGAGAAGCATCATCAGCACCTCCTCCTTGTCAGGAAACTGCACTGCCATCTTCTCAAGGAGAGTTTGAGCTTCGTCCACACGCTTATTGTTGAAGTACAACTTCACGAGGTGGTCCTTGTACCAGTAGTTGTCGTGGTCCAGTTCTACAGCCTTCTCCATCTGAGATATTGCCAACGAGTCGCGACGCAAGAAATGGTTGATGTCTGCCACATTATACAATGAAGCAGCCGAGTTTGGGTTCAACTTCAGACAGAAGTTGAGCAAGTCGAATGCCGCATCATAGTTCTCGGCATGCATCTGTCGCTGCGCCTCATGGAAGAAGTAGGTGAAGACATCATTATCGTCTCCATCACCTCCTCGTGTGGGGTTGGTCGCATTGGCAGTTACACCACCTATCAACAAAACAATATATAATAGTATTCTTCGCATCTTATATTTACTTCACACCACTATGTCCAAAACCACCAGCACCTCTTTCTGTCTCATCGAGCGTATCTACCTCTACAAGTTCTGGCTGCTCATGCTTGGCAATAACCATCTGAGCTATGCGTTCTCCATCCTCAACAACAAAAGGTTCGTTGCTCAGGTTCACAAGAATAACGCACACCTCACCTCTGTAGTCGGCATCAACAGTTCCTGGAGAATTGAGCACAGTGATACCTTTCTTAATTGCAAGTCCAGAGCGTGGACGCACCTGTGCCTCATAACCAGCTGGGAGTGCCATATAGAGACCTGTTGGTATAAGCTTGCGCTCCAATGGAGCAAGTGTTACCGGTTCTTCGAGATTAGCACGCAAGTCCATACCGGCACTCTGTGGAGTGGCATATTGTGGAAGTGGATGATGCGATTTGTTTATTATCTTAACAATCATAAGTTGTTCTCTTGTTGAATGAAACATAAAATTTGTGCAAAGATAACAAAAACCTACGACTTCGCACATTTTGCACATGATTTTAATAGTATTTTACAACACATTTAGATAAATATACATTATTTTTCATACCTTTGCCGTATGAACTGGCAACAACTTATCTCCAACAAACGCCTCGGACAGGAAGAGGCGCATAAACAAAAGAGCGACGACCGTACTGAGTTTCGCCGTGACTATGACCGTCTTATCTTCTCTGCGCCATTCCGCAGATTGCAGAACAAGACCCAGGTGTTTCCACTTCCGGGAAGCGTATTCGTTCACAACCGCCTCACCCATTCGCTTGAGGTGGCAAGTGTGGGGCGTAGCTTAGGCGACGATGTGGCTCGCGAACTCATCAAGCGCCATCCCGAACTGGCAGACACTCACATCACCGAGATTGGTAGCATCGTTAGTGCCGCTTGTCTTGCTCACGACATGGGCAACCCTCCTTTTGGTCATTCGGGCGAAAAGGCTATTGCCACATATTTCAGCGAAGGTCCAGGCATAAAGTATAAGGACATGGTGACTCCAGAGCAGTGGGCAGACATCACTCACTTTGATGGTAATGCCAATGCTTTCCGTCTGCTCACCCACCAGTTCAAGGGGCGTCGCAAAGGCGGTTTCGTACTCACCTACTCCACCCTTGCAAGTATAGTGAAATATCCTTTCCCTGCCATCAAAGCAAAGAAACAGAAGTTTGGATATTTCCAGCAGGAGAAAGGCATTTATGAAAAGATTGCCAATGAGTTAGGAATAAGTCCATTGACAGATGCTGGTGGTGTTCGCCACCCACTTGTATATCTTGTGGAGGCAGCCGATGACATCTGCTACGAGATTATGGACCTTGAGGACGCACACAAGTTGAAGTTGCTCAGTTTTGAGGACACTCGCGACCTTATGCTCGGTTTTGTTCCTAAGGAAAACCACCAGCGCATCCACGAACACAGCAAGGATGTGACAGACAAGAACGAACTCATCGTGTATTACCGTTCTTGTGCCATCGGAGCCCTTGAGCACGAATGTGTGCGTGTATTCGTCGAGAATGAGGATGCTATCCTTGCTGGCACTTTTGAGGGAAGCCTTATCAAGCACACCAGTCCTCTCATCCATGATGCATACGAGAGGTGTGTAAGTGTAGCCGTCAACAAGATATACAATAGCCGCGATGTCATCGACACCGAACTCGCCGGTTACAAGATTATCTCCACCCTCATCGAACTCTTCACCGATGCCGTAATGAACCCCGACAAGGCATACTCCAAGCTCCTCTTAGGTCGCATATCCTCCCAGTACGAAGTAGATGCCGAAGGTGTCTATCCTCGCATCATGGCAGTCCTCGACTACCTCTCCGGCATGACCGATGTCTTTGCCCTCGACCTCTTCCGCAAGATAAATGGCGAGAGTCTGCCGATAGTGTAGATAGGACTATATTAAGTAATGTGTTTAAAAAACAACAACACCTCATTCCTTGCTTCTCAGATAACGCTTAAGTAGGAACGCACAGTAATATGGAAGAGTGAGAATCTTGTTTGCAAAACCCACATTGCCAGCCGTTAGTTTTACTCCCCATGAGATATCACTGTATTTATCGCTCTCTATCAAGGTACGCAAAGATTGCGACTGCCCTTTGCGTGCTTTGACCTCTATGGGTACAAGACTACTGCGTGTACGCATAAAGAAATCCTCCTCAAGAGATGAGTCTTGACGCTTGTAGTAGAACAACTCTGCTCCCGACTTGTTGAGAGCTTCTGCAACAATGTTCTCATACAATGCACCTTTATAAGTACCAAGATTTTGGTTAGCTCTCAGATCATCTTGTGCCTCTTCATCAAGTTGGGCTACAAGAAGACCAGTATCGGCATAATAAAGTTTGTATTTTGAATCGTCATAATTGCCCTTGAGCGGCAGTTCCGGGAAATTTAAACAATAGCATATATTCACAATACCAGCATCATGAAGCCATTCTATACATCCCCAATAATCTTTGCTCTTTGCCCCTGAAGCAACTTTCGAAATCTGGAACTTCTTATTGTCTTGTGCCAATTGTACAGGTATACGATTAAACACATTAATAATGCGAGTCTGCTCTATACCATGAGCATACTTGCGTACATCTTCCTTATAATCGAGCACAAGTTGCTGCTGCATTTCGAGCACACCTTCAAATGTGCCTCGTTCCACATAACGCGACACAATCTCTGGCATACCGCCTGTTATGCAGTAGTCGCGGAAAAGCGACATAAACAACTCGTGTTCAAGCATTGAGAAGGGTGTACACTCTACAATATGCTGATACATTTCGCTGACAGTATCGTTTCCATATCCCTTAGCCCACAAAAATTCCTCAAAATCCATAGAGTGCATATCGTAATCCACTTTGTAACCTACACTATTATGCTCTATTTGATGGTAGTGTATGCCGAGCAGAGAGCCCGAGCAGATGACATCATAACGCCCGTCAATGCGAAAGAATTTAAGGGAAGTAGCTATATCCGGAAACTCTTGCAACTCATCAAAGAATATAAGCGTCTGCCCTTCCTCAAAACGAATTTTGGGATTAAGTTTTGTGATATTCTTCACAATTGCATCAGTAGTATATCCATCTTGCACTATAGCCTTATATTTTGGTTCTTCTGCAAAATTGATTTTCACCACATTAGAATAGTGCTTCTCTGCAAAGTTTATTACGGCCTCCGTCTTGCCAATCTGACGAGCGCCTTTTATTATGATTGGTTTTCTTTCATTATCCTTCTTCCAATCAGCAAGATATGTATCTATTTTTCTCCTTAAATAATGCATGTATTCCTAAAATTAGAGCCATTTCTATTAAACATACTCCTAAAATTAGAGCCATTTCTACCAAATACACTCCTAAAATTAGAGCCATTTTCGATTGCAAAGATAAAAAATATAAAGTTTCACACCAAATATTTATTAAAAAATTGCCTCTTTTTATACGAAAAGGATTAGTTCTCCCCAAAAATATCAATGTCAAGAGTGAAAGTATGATTGTAATTTATACATTGTTCTACTGGAAGTATTAAGTCCATCTTTAAGCCATGCAAACAGGGAAAAAAAAGATTTTTCTCTCTCAACATCCCACCATTCTACCAAACACCCCTCAAACCCTTTGTACATAAGGGATAAAAGAAGGTAGAATGTTTGGGTAACATTCTACCAACTATCTACCAGCACTCTACCAAATAGATGTGTTTATCTTGCC
>CALBJW010000065.1 GCA_937893145.1 uncultured Prevotellaceae bacterium
GCGAAGCAGATAGACCAGTGGCATCGTGCTAAGGGCTGGCGTATGATTGGCTACCACTATGTCATCCGTCGTGATGGTACAGTCGAACCAGGTCGCCCTCTCTGGATGGTGGGGGCGCATTGCAAGGGACACAACACCAACTCCATTGGCATCTGCTACGAGGGCGGGCTGGATGCTCGGGGCAGGCCTTGCGACACTCGGACTGAGGAGCAGAAGGTGGCGATGGACAGCCTTATCGTGGAACTCAAGCGTTCCTATCCTGATGCTCAGGTGGTGGGACATAACCACTTTGCAAGGAAGGCGTGTCCTTGTTATGAACCTTAACTAGAGGTGGATAATCAGAGGTCCTGAGCCTTTGATTATCCTTTTTGTTTTTCGGGAAGTTTATGCAAATGAGGTAAAAAATGTGCAAAAGTGGTCCTATGTTGCGCATTTTTCATTAGTTTGAGCATAAAATAAATTCAAAAACGGAATTATACGAATTATTATTGCTATCTTTGCACGCGTAAAACTATGTCAATATCGCACGAGAAAGAGAGTTATTTACCAATGGCGTGTACATATTGGCTAAGTCTTAATAACTTAAAACGAAGAAAAAACGAATTTTATAGTAAAAAACAATTATGAGTCTTAAAATTATCGTACTCGCAAAGCAGGTGCCAGACACACGCAATGTCGGTCCTGATGCGATGACTCCTGAGGGTACTGTGAACCGTGCTGCTCTCCCAGCCGTATTCAACCCTGAGGACTTGAATGCCCTTGAACAGGCACTCAGACTTAAGGATGCTAATCCTGGTTCAACAATCACAATGCTCACAATGGGTCTGCCAAAGGCTGCAGAGGTATTGAAGGAAGGTGTATATCGTGGTGCCGATGATGGCGTGCTCATCTCGGACCGTCCACTCGGTGGTGCTGATACCCTCGCTACTTCTTACACTCTTGCTCAGGCTATCAAGAAGGTGGGCGACTACGACATCATCCTCTGCGGTCGCCAGGCTATCGATGGTGATACTGCTCAGGTAGGTCCTCAGGTGGCTGAGAAGCTCGGTCTCACTCAGATTACCTACACTGAGGAAATCCTCTCTATCGACAAGGAGGCTAAGAAGATTGTGGCTAAGCGTCATATCGATGGCGGTGTTGAGACTGTTGAAGGTCCACTCCCTATCGTTGTTACTGTAAACGGTTCGGCTGCTCCTTGTCGCACTCGCAATGTGAAGCTCGTTTGGGCTAACAAGAACCGCGAGTTCCCAATGTGGGGCGCTGCTGACATCGAGGCTGACCCAATGCAGATTGGTAAGGCTGGTTCGCCAACAAATGTGAAGGCTGTGAAGAGCATCGTCTTCAAGGCTAAGGAAAACAAGACTCTCACATCATCTGATGCTGATATCGAAGGTCTTATTGTTGAACTCATGGAATCTAACACAATTGGATAATTTTTAATTCATAATTCAGAATTCATAATTCATAATTAGCCATCCGGGTAGTTTCCAGTTAGGAGCCATGCGCAGCCTAATTATGAATTATGAATTACGAATTATGAATTGAAAAAATGAATTATAAAAATGAATAATGTATTCGTTTATTGCGAACTTGAAGGCAATAAGGTAGCCGATGTAAGTTTGGAGCTTTGCACAAAGGGTCGCAAGCTCGCTAATAAGCTTGGTGTTCAGCTCGAGGCTGTACTCGTAGGTACTGGTCTTGACGGTGTTGAAGCACAGGTTCTCCCATACGGTGTAGATAAGGTACACATTTTCGATGCTGAGGGACTCTTCCCTTACACATCACTTCCTCATACAAGTGCTGTGGTAAACCTCTTCAAGGAGGAGCAGCCACAGATTTGCTTGCTCGGTGCTACTGTCATCGGTCGTGACCTCGGTCCACGCGTTTCTTCTGCGCTCCACTCAGGTCTTACTGCCGACTGTACTCAGCTCGAAATCGGTTCGTTCGACATGAAGGTGAAGAACGAGGCTGGCGAGATGGTTGAGAAGCACTACGAGGACCAGCTCTATCAGATTCGTCCTGCATTCGGTGGTTCTATCATCGCTACTATCGTCAACCCTGAGCATCGTCCACAGATGGCTACAGTTCGTGACGGTGTGATGAAGAAGGAAATCCTCGACGAGAACTACAAGGGTGAGGTCATCAAGCACGATGTGGCTAAGTACGTTCCTGAGACTGACTATGTAGTGAAGGTTCTTGACCGCCATGTAGAGGCTGCAAAGCACAACCTCAAGGGCGCTCCAATCGTAATCGCCGGTGGTTACGGTGTAGGTGGACCTGAAGGTTTCAAGATGCTCTTCGACCTCGCTAAGGAACTCCATGCAGAGGTAGGTGCTTCGCGTGCCGCAGTTGATGCTGGATGGATTGACCACGACCGCCAGATTGGTCAGACAGGTGTCACTGTTCGTCCAAAGGTTTACATCGCTTGTGGTATCTCGGGTGCTATCCAGCACATCGCTGGTATGCGTGAGTCTGGCATCATCATCTCTATCAACAGCGATCCAAACGCACCAATCAACCAGATTGCAGACTATATCATCAACGGAACAGTTGAAGAGGTTGTTCCAAAGCTTATTAAATATTATAAGAAAAACTCTAAATAATTCATAATTCAGAATTCATAATTCATAATTAGGCTGCGCATGGCTCCTAATTGGAAACTATCCGGATGGTTAATTATGAATTATGAATTACGAATTATGAATTGCAAAAAAAGGATTATGGCTAATTCATATACAGATGTTCCTGAAATAAAGTTCCACATGGACCATCCGCTCATGAAGCGTATCGTGGAACTCAAAGAAAGAGATTTCGCTGACTACGGTCAGTACGACTATGCCTGCAAGGACTACGAGGATGCACTTGACAACTACGACAAGCTCCTTGAGATTGCTGGCGACATCAACGCAAACATCATCAATGCAAATGCTGAGGCTGTTGATGAAGAGGGTCCACACTGTGAGAACGGTCGTGTTCGCTATGCTTCAAAGACATACGAGAACCTCGACGCTACTATCAAGGCTGGTCTCAACGGTATGACAATGCCACGCCGCTACGGTGGTCTTAACATCCCAATGACTGTCTATTCTGCTGCCAACGAAATCATCTCTGAGGGTGATGCTGGTTTCCAGAACATCTGGTCGCTTCAGGACTGTATCGTTACTCTCTATGAGTTTGCAGACGAAGACCAGCGTCAGCGCTTCATCCCACGCATCTGTGCTGGTGAGACAATGTCAATGGACCTCACAGAGCCAGA
>CALBJW010000066.1 GCA_937893145.1 uncultured Prevotellaceae bacterium
AAAGGATTCCCACGCCACCCCAAGATGCCGTCATAGTGTTGAACTTGTCTTCTGTTCCAGCGGTAACGAGCATCCACTCATCACCTATAAGCTTAAATGCGTTCTCTTTTCCAAGAACGCTGATGTCTTGCTTTGTCATATCTAATTGTATTTATTTCGACTTATATCCATTCAAAATTTTCCTTGCCAGCACCAATCTCAAAGTGATACTTGGCAATACCTAAGTCCATCTTTGTATAACCGATAAGGGAGAAGCCTCTTTCTGCCTTGACTCTGTGAACGCTATCCCCATGAGGACTGACGTACTCAAAGTGGAATTTCTGCTGATTGACGGCAGTAGGGGCGAGTAGGGCAGCTGCTACACCATCACGGAACCATTTAGGGGTAATGTCACTTGCATTGCTAACCTGCTTTGCGGTCTTGCGTTTCATATTTCTGCCTGGATCATCGCCATAACCGAGGGCAATCATACAGCAGAGCTTTTCATCATCGCCTTTCTCGTATGCCTCCTTGATATTGTTGTATGTAAGTCCTACCCAACAGGTGTTAAGTCCAAGAGTCTGAGCAAGCAGAACTAACTGCTCACCATAGTAGCCGATTCGCTCAGAAAGATTATCGTCCTTCTTACCAACCATAACGAAATAATTACTCACTCCGCTGAAAGTGCCGTAAGCCATTTTACCCTTGAATGCTTTTGGTTCGTTGATCACAAGCTGAATGTGAAGGTTTCCTTTCTCATTCACCTCGCTCACTTTCTCTTGAAGTATGCGTACAAGGTTTTCTTCTATAGGTTTATCTATGTATTTCCTCACCGAGTGGCGAGATTGTATTGCCTCAAGTATTGTCATAATTTATTATAAAAAAGTGATGTTATGTATTGATTCTTACAGTCTATGCCAATCAGACAATTCCATTCCTTTGATTTACTTTCCGATGCAGTAAATGCTAAAACATTATAAATCAGTGTATTACGTTAAAATGAACGAAATTTGAGCCAAGACCAAAATGAAGGTTAAAACTCTGTGTAACAATACGTTACATGAATTTGACGCTAAATCCTTCAAAATCCGCAACTTCTGACCTGTTAACATATTTTTAATTTTCTGCAATTTGTTATATGCTGATAATCAGCGATTTAACTGTTTTAATACTGTTGTTTTATACGAAAATCTCATTTGCCCACGCAGTAACTACTAAAGTGCTTATAATCAGTTAGATAAGACTTAAAGGAGTAAAATTTGAGCCTAAGCGAAAAATTTCATAAACCTTTGAGTTACAACGTATTAACGTCTTTGGTGAGTTATGGCTTATTTCCGCATTTTTTATGTTCTGCATGCAAAAGTAATGAAATTCCTTGAAAATCCATCATTTTTAACCAGTATTTTACATTCTGCTTTTTTCTGCTTTATAACGGCTTAACATGCAGATACATAGCAATATAGCATAAAAACACACGTCCATTTGAATGCTCTTCCAACAAGGAAAAATCAACGCAAAATTAACATAATTAACTTATATTAACGTGTAATACGTCGATTTTGATGGGTGCATGTATCATTTTACTTCAAATCAGTCGTTCTTACATATCCTCAATGGAAAAAGCTTTTGCCTCCAAGGTGTATTCACCAAAATCTTTACCTGGTAGAACACTTATTTTTTCCTGAAGCTTTGACATGCTTATCTTATGAGGGTTTCGCTTAATCTCTGCTACGATGCCTGTGTGGTCGAACTCGTTGATTGCTATGAGGTCTATCTCGTTCTGCCCTTTACGATCCCACCAGTTGCCTACTTGGGTGAACTGTTCTGATTCCATTACCTTGTCTTGGAAGTAACGTTCAAGCGTTCTGCCCGTAAAGCCCTCATAGTTGTTTGTAATGTTTGATTTCAGCAAAGAGAAAAGATTTCGTTCGATGAGGGACTGATAAGGATAGATGAAGCGGAACCAGAATCTAAGGAAATTGTCATGAATCTCATAAGCAGACACCTTGCCGTTTTGTTTAGCCAAGAGTGGCTTCATGCGCTTAATGAGCTCATACTTGCCTTCAAGGTTCTGCAGGTATGTTCCCATGTCCTTCTGTAGTATGCTGTCTATTTCACTACGCTTGGTCTTACCAGCAGCTATGACCTGTAATATAGAAAAATATGTACCAAACTCACCACTGAACTCCTGATTCAACAAATCCTTTCCTTCAGTCAGAAAATATGAGTCCTGACGGCATACGTAATTGAACATCTTTTCTTTTGTGTAGCATTTAGCATCAATGAAAAGCTCAATGTACTTTGCCACACCTCCTGTAATCGCATAAAGGCATAGCAGGTCCTCTGGAGAATAGCTCGGATTGGCATCATGCAGTATCTCTTTCATAACTGCTATGGTGAACGGACGAAGAGTAAACTTTGACGTTGGACGACCGTATAGCGGTTCTGCTTCATCCTCGAAGATTCGCTTCATCAATGTCTGTATGCTGCCAAGTACAATGAGGTTGATCTTTGCATCTCCTTTATATTTGTCCCATACGTTCTGTATGTCACTGAATATTGCAGGATTTATTTTATACAAAGTCTGGAACTCATCAAAGACAATAGTCAAATGCCTTCTCTGAGCTTCCTTCATAATAACTTCAAACAGATCCTTGAAGCGAGTAACCTCACCATAGATGGTAAGACCTATCTGCTGTTCCAGGTCACGCTGAAAGTTCTGGCACAACAGAGCTTCAGAATCCTTGGAAACAAAAAGGTAGGCATACTCTTTTCCTTCCAATGATTTTGTTATAAGCGACGTCTTGCCAACCCTTCGACGTCCCATCAGCACGGTAAATACAGCACTGTTATTTGATTGTTGTTCATTCTCTTGCAGAATTGACAACTCATTTATTCTATCATAGAACTTCATAATATAAACGGATATTTATATAAATGGCGGTTTACATTTGCAAAGGTACTGCATTTTTACGAAATACACAAACTATTTAACAAATAATATATAAATCAGATGATTTTTTGTGAAATCACCAGTTAACTATCATACCAACAAGGAAAAAGAGGTTGCTTAAGTTTGTTGGTTTAAGTTTATTTCTTCATATACATATATATGTTTGCCTAAACTCACGCAAAGAATGAAATACGGTTAATAATACATGTACATCTACATGGAGTAAACTTAAACCTTAAACCTGTTGTAGTCAATTCCTGGCACTCTTGGCTCATTGTAAAGCAGATTGAAGATGTTCTTGAATCTGAGAGATTCTTTCCCTTGCTGTAATATCTTGGGGTAACTGTTATACAGTTTGGTCAATAAAGCCCGAAGCCACCCTTGCGAGATCAGGCAATACTGCCTTTTCTTGTGTCTTGGCTCTTGACTGATACTTCATCTCTGTTGCCGACACATTGTTACTGGTACTTTTGGTATGCTTTTGCCATCCTTCAGTAGTTCATTTGCCTCTTGGTCGTGCCATCACTGCATCTCTCACCTTGATGATGCTGTCGTTAGTTGTACATCTACTTGTAAACCTCGTTAGTTCTTGTCAAAGGTTCTTTTCTCCTTACCGAACTTCTTTTTATATGGCTGTAGAAAGCGAATCGTATTCTGCTTGCATGTGACTATTGAAATGCTCCTTTACTGTCGAACCCTATGCGAGTGCTCTTTAACCACCGTTTTTCGC
>CALBJW010000067.1 GCA_937893145.1 uncultured Prevotellaceae bacterium
GGAAGTTACCAGTGTAGCACTGGATACCTGGTTCGTTAGTGTAAACCTCAAGCTTGATACCAGAACGTGGGTCAGTCATTGTAACACAAACCTCATCCTGATTGCCCTTAGTGTTAAGACACCAGTTGTGGTCATAACCACCACCTGCAGCTTCGAGCTCAGGATCGTTATCACCAAAGTTTGTACCAATAGCCTTAGGAGTGCGGAAATCAAATACTGTACCTTCTACAGGACGAATTTCACCAGTTGGGATGTACCATTCATCAGCAGGAGTATAGTTGTCTGCATTAACCTGAAGGATAGACTCGTCGATAGTGTTGTTCAAGTCGCCTGAAAGGTTGAAGTAAGTGTGGTTAGTCATGTTAAGAACTGTTGGAGCATCTGTTGTTCCGTCCCAGTTGATAACGATTTCGTTGTTTGCAGTAAGTTCATACTTAACTGTAACCTTAAGGTTTCCAGGGAAATTATTGTCACCGTCTGGTGAAGTGAGAGAGAGAAGAAGTGAGTTGTCTGTAGCTTCTTCAACATCATATACAGCATACTGCCATCCTGTGAAACCACCGTGGAGAGAAGCATGTCCGTTGTTGTTCTTATCAAGAGTGATTGTTTCGCCGTTGAGTACAAATGTACCACCATCAATGCGGTTTGCATAACGACCAACAGAAGAACCGAAGTCTGTTTCGAAGTTCCAAGGGAAATAGTTTTCTACCTTGTCAAAACCACAGCAAACATCTACGAGGTTGCCTTCCTTGTTAGGAACCATGATGCTTACTACACGACCACCGAAGTTTGTGATGCAAACTTCCATACCGTTTTCGTTCTTGAGAGTGTAGAGTTTAACCTGCTTAGCGTTTGCTGAGTCAGCAACAAACACTTGGTTCTCATAATCGTAAGCTACTGCGATACAAGTATCGTAGTCAGCAGGATTGATGCCTGATGCAGTAAGCTCTGGCTGTGCAGCTTCATTTGCAGAATTGCATGCACAAAGGAGTGCCACAGCAGCAGCACCACCCATCAAAAGAGTCTTGAATTTTTTCATAAATAAGGTTTGAATATGATTAGTTTATAAACTTTCGACAAATTTACGATAAAAAAATATTATATTTTTTGTTGTAGATATGTTTTATAACATAAAAACGACACATTTTATGCTCAAAAACATTAAATAGAATATTTAATATGCCTTTTGTCATTTAATTTGTATTATTTTTTCCATTTACTAATACAATAAAAACATCAGGCAAATTAACAAAAAACATACGGTCAAATAGCCTCAAACATGCGGTGAAATGACCTCAAACATGCGGTAGTTTTAGGTAAAACATGCAGTGGTTTTAGCAAGAAATTATAGTGAATTTTAGTCATAACACCCACCTTCCACCCAAATAGCATTTAACTTTCTGATATTCCGCTTGTTTAGTTTGGGTGGATGTTGACTAAACATCCACCCAACATCCACCCACATCCACCCTTTTTGAATAGTCAAAAATTGTTATTAAAACAAAAGTGACAAACGTGGGTGGATGTGGGTGGAACCTGGGTGGATGTTAACATAACATCCACCCACTACAAACAAACTAAAATTCAATTAGTTAGGCTTGTTTTGGGTGGATGTTGGATGTTTTTAGGAAAAAACTATAAAATTAGTCAACCTTGATGTCTTTGTTTACGTTCTTGCAACCCCATACGCTATAGTAGAGGATATAAGCCAACATTGCAACGATGAGCCAGTATGAGTTGAGGTAACCAACTGCAGGAACGAGGAGACGCTCCTGAACGAGTGGCATAACTCCACCACCTACTACCATTACCATGAAAAGACCAGATGCCTTCGCTGTGTACTTACCAAGACCTTCTGTAGAGAGGTTGAAAATACCACCCCACATAACTGAAGTACAAATACCACAGAGGAAGATGAATACACATGAAAGTGGAACTGTAGCATTGTCAATTGTAATGAATCCGAGGTTGAGGTTAATTGTTGTGCTGATGCTGCTTGTGAAGATTGCTGCAATACAAAGGATGATACCAACTGTAGAAACAGTAATCATCTGAGTACGAGTCGATACAAGTCCTGAAATGAATGTAGAAGTGAAACGACCAACAAGCATAAGGAGCCAGTAGATAGCTGCAAGAGCTCCTGCTACTGTTGCTGCACCTTCAAAACCACCTTCACGGCTAATCCACTGGTTCATGATGCCAGGAGTAGCGATTTCAATACCTACATAGAAGAAGATAGCGATGAAACCGAGAAGTGCATGACGGAACTTAAGAACTGAGTGCTCGTATGTTACATTTGTAAGGTCACCCTGTGGTTCTTCAATCTTAATGAAGAAGATGATTGCGAATGCAGCAAGGAAGATGATAATACCTGTGATGATCAATGGAGCAACAGCAGGGAAAGAATCCTTAGTAAGTGTACCTACGAGAGCACCAACGAGGAGTGGGGTAGCAGTACCTGAGAGTGAGTTAAGAGTACCACCAGCCTGAACGAGCTGATTACCTGTGTTACCACCACCACCGAGGAGGTTAAGCATAGGGTTAACAACTGTGTTGAGCATACATACACAGAAACCACAGATAAGTGCACCGAGAAGGTAAACATAAATGTTGTTAACAATACCAGATGTGAGCTGGATAGCAAGACCGATAGCACCAACGATAAGTGCGATAAGAGCAGTCTTCTTGTAGCCGTACTTGATGAGCATGTTACCAGCAGGAATACCCATTACTGCGTATGCTGCAAAGTTCATCATATTACCCATCATACC
>CALBJW010000068.1 GCA_937893145.1 uncultured Prevotellaceae bacterium
TAGACACTCTGAATCCACCAGTACCAACCATTGTTCCAGTCGCTCCACTCTCGTGTAAGCATGAGACTACCGACGATTTTTTCTCCGACTCTGGCCACATAATAGCAGCCTCTGTTCTCATCATTCATTGCCGCTGTTACGCCTTGGGTAACGGTCTCATTGTCGAGCAGAGTGCCCTCCGATTCCATTGCCATGTCAACCTGAAATTTTGCAATGACTTCAATGTCTTCAGTTCGTCCTTGGGTGATTATTACTTCCATGATTGTCCTTAATCTGATTTACAAACTCTGTCATCTTCTCCTTGATTTCATCTCTCACACGACGGAACTCTGGCAAAACCTCTTTTTCGCTTCCCTTAAAAGCATCAGGATCGTCAAAGCCAATGTGTAGTCGGCGACGTACATTGCCAATAAATACCGGACAAGATTCTTTGGCACCATCACAAACCGTTATGACATAATCCCACTCCTCACCAAGGTACTGGTCAATGGATTTTGGGTAGTGATTGCTTATGTCTATGCCTATCTCTTTCATTACCTTTATGCCAAGAGGATGAACTTCAGATGCGGGACGAGTTCCTGCGGAACATACGGTAAGGGATGGATCAAGGCTTTGCAGAATACCATGAGCCATCTGACTTCGACAACGATTGCCGGTGCATAAGACGAGAATTCGCATTTTTGTGACTGTAGGTTGAAAACATATCCCCCCCAAGTATCTGTCATTATTGGGGGGATAATTATGTAGCTTTTATGATATGTTACGGGCCTTTGTGCTATTTCTTCCAAAGTTCGCGGAGGAAGCGGAAGTAGAGCAGATGGCGCCATGTTGACCAGTCGTGACCTCCGTGGCCGCCAGCATAGTATTCGTGCTTGATGCTGCGAGCATTGAGGGCATCGGTCAGTCCCTTCACTCTCACATTGAAGAAGCCCGATTGCTCTTCTGTTCCTTGTCCTATGAAGAGATAGTCTATCTTGCTGTTCACATCCTTGGTGTTCATGAATGTAGGCATAGTCTTCTCAGGGTCGGCATCTCCTGCACTCAGCACTCCGAAGTTTGCAAACAGGTCGAGACAGCGTTCCATTCCGCTGAACATGGTGTGGCGTCCACCCATCGAAAGACCAGAAATGGCACGACCATGAGGATTGGCAATGGTCTTGTAGTGTTCATCAACATAAGGCACAATGACCTCTCTCAACTCACGAGCCATGATGTCAAAGGTCAGGTCGGCATGTTTAGGATGGTTGCGGTGCACCACCTGATTGTTGATGATGGCAATAATCATTGGCTCCGCCTTTCCCTCAGCAAGAAGATTGTCCATGATGAAGTTCACACGACCATCATACATCCAGTTGGAAGGCAGTTCGCCACTACCACCCATGAGGTACAGCACAGGATACTTCTTCTTTGGGTTGAACATCGGAGGGGTATATACATACATCTCACGTTCACCTCCAGTCACACTACTTGAATATATGTGTCGAGTTACGGAACCGTGTGGCACAGGCTTGGCATCATACCACTGAGGTTCATCGCCATGAATGATGAGTTCGCTGTATGGAGGCATAGCCGTGAAGGCAGCATAAGTATTGTTAGGGTCCGCCATGCTCACACCATCAACAATGATATTGTACTGATACATATCCACTGGCAGTGGACCAATCTTCAGAGTCCAGATGCCATCCTCGCCCTTAGTGAATGGGAGCGGACTCTTCTCGTGCATCACGGTGAGCATAGCACCCGAGAGTTTCACCTCATGGGCTTGAGGTGCCTTGATGCGGAAGACAACAGTGTGGTCGTCGTTCACCTGTGGCGAATTCAGTGACGCGCTGAAAGGCACAAGTCCCTCCGTGTCTTTCTGCGGATTATGACAAAGGTTGATGTTCGACTGCTGTGCATTTGCCGCTCCACACATTGCGAGCGACATAGCGAGTACCTGTAATTTCTTAATCATAGTCGTTAATCTTTTAATAGGTGATTAGTATTCTCGGTATTGCCATGATGAACTTGCCATCATATAAGCGACAAAATTAAGAGTTTTTTTGCGAAAAAGCAAAATAAAATTTTGTCATTTGACATAATTTCACGAAATTCGCCGAGAATTAAGTAAAGACTAACTAATTATGCTTGGAACAATAGTAAATACGACAACGATTCTCGTTGGTGGTGCCTTCGGGGCATTGGTGAGAACTGGTATCGCTGAGAAATACAAGAATGCGCTGTTCACAGGACTGGGACTGTGCTGTCTGGTGCTGTGTATGAATGCTGCTCTGCCCAATATGGCGAAGAGCGAATATCCGGTGATGTTCATTTTGAGTATCGCGATAGGGGCTGTGGTGGGTACTCGCCTCGACTTGGCTGGCAAGGTGGATCGTATGAACGCTAAGCTCAATGCCCGAAATGGCAATGAGAACAACGGACTGCAAGGTCTGATGACAGGCGTGCTTCTGTACTGCATCGGTACATTCAGTATTGTGGGACCTGTGTTGTCGTGTCTTTCGCCTTCGCAAGGATGGGCATTTGATGAACCAGGTAACACCTTTTTATATACTAATGCAACGCTTGACTTGGTGACTTCTGCTGTGCTTGCAGCCTCCTACGGTTGGATAATGCTGTTGGCTGCTCCTATCCTTTTCTGCTGGCAGGGTATGTTTTATGCTATTGCCTTCTTCTTCGGCGAGGCGATGCCAGAACCTATGCGAGTGGAGCTGAGCATAGTGGGGGGTGTGCTGATTGTGAGTTCGGGACTTGGCATTCTCGGCATCAAGGACTGCAAGACGGTCAATCTGTTGCCAAGTCTGCTGGTGCCTGTTGTGTTTTATTTGGTAAAGGGTGTTTTTTGAGTTTATGGGTTTAGTGTATAGTGCATTAGACCTTAAAATCTAAATTTTAATTTTAACTTTTAATTTTTAATTTCCTATATTCCGTAGGAAGAACACCGAAGGAGTCCTTGAAGCATTTAGTGAAATAGGAAGGAGTGGCAAAGCCTACGAGAGAGGCAACCTCCGACACTGGAGCATCATCGTTCTTAAGTATTTCTGCAGCAGCATGAAGGCGTATCATCCTCATGAACTCCGTAGGAGTCTGTCCTGTAACGTGCTGAATACGTCGATATAGACTCATGCGACTCATACACATGTCGCTTGCAAAGAGTTCGGTGGTGTAGTTCGCATTGCGTATGTTCTGCATCACCCTTTCCCGTGCCTTCTCCAAGAACTGCATGTCCGACTTTGAGAGAGGACTGGATGATGCATCGTCTTTTACATCAGTGTTTTCCCCCTGAACGGCTACCTCCTTAGCTTGCGACTGGCGCAGTTCCTTAGCAAGAGCCACGAGTTTCTCTATCTCCATGCGTTGCAGTTTGTTGCGAAAATAGAAATGTAGTACATACGTGATGAGACCGACCAGCAGGATGGCATACACGAAGAACATCCACCACGTCTCCCACCATGCAGGCAGTCGGTGAATGGTGAAGTCTGTGTATGTCTCGCCCCAGTTGCCATACTCATCCGTAGCCTTGATGCTGATGGTGTAGTCGCCTTTTGAGAGTCCTGAGAAATATGCGGTGGATAAGCCCGAAGGTAGGGTGGTCCACTTTTCTGGCAGTTCGCTTGTCTTGTGCAGACAGTAGGCGTATGTGATGCTGTGCTGTTGAAGGTGGTTGAGCGAACTGAAGTTGATTTCAAGGTTAATGGTAGAGTGGTCGATGGTCACATCATGGACTCGACTGCCAATGATGGTCTTTCTTCCATCAGTTACGACAGAGGATACCATAGGCAGGTGTACCTGGTTCGGATGGTCGAGAGATGAGTAGGACGACAATTCGCAGTAGCCTCCTGCTCCACCCACATACACACGGTCCTCGTGGCAGCGCATGAAGGTGAAGAAGTCGATGCCTATCTCAGTGTCGCGAGCATTGAGGGTGCGTCCCGTGCGGTTCTGGGTGTTGTACTCACGAACATAGTTGTTGGTGAGCATCCACAGATGGCCGTGCTTGTCGAAGGAGAGGGAGAGGATAGCATCGCCGTTGTCGAGGCGGAGTTCTTGAGAGAGCGTGTTGTCGGTAGCGGAGTCTTGGATGGTATATACAATGCCAAGATTGTTGGCTACCCATAGTTTGCCTTCTGGTCCACGACATAAGCTGGTGAAGGTGTCGTCGGACAGCAGTTTTCGTTTTCCTGTGTGGATGTCTATCACTCCGAGTCCCTTGAGGCTGGATATATAGTATAGTCTGTTGCCGTCGGCAGAGAGGTGCATCTTCGTTATCCAGTCGGTAGAGTGGGAGAGTGTGGTGAGTCGTTTTCTCTTCTGGTCGTATCGCACCACACCCTTTGTGGTGCTAATCCACAGACTGCCTCTGCCATCAGCATAGATGCAGACAGGTGTGTCGTGAAGACGAGCGACCTTAGTGCATTGGACATTCATGCCCTGATGAGTGATGTGGTAGATGTCCTTGCCCTCATTGCTCCAGATGCCATCGCCATGCGAGTCTATCTCCATGATGTGGGAAGGCAAATCCCACTTCAGCAAGTTCTTGGCTATGTTGCATTCGCCAGTATGAGGATTGTAGAGTACTACTCCGAAACGAAGATGCCAAAGCCACACATAGCCATCACGGTCGATAGCGGCATCGCTTGCCACCATCTCCATGCCTGTGTTCTTGAGTACCTGGGAGAGGGAATGGCGAGTGATGGCATAGTCTTGAGGGTGAATGACGAAGGGACGAGGAGAGAAACTTGCCACAAGAAGATTGTCGTTGTGGTCCTTAGTGATGGAGGCAAAAATGTTCTTGCCCTTAGGAATCATGCCATCGATGGAGTGGGGAGCAAGACTGCCGTCGGAGGTGATGTCGTAGGCATAGAACCCATCCATAGCAGAGCACCAGAGGGTGTTGCCACGCCCCTGAAGAGAGATAATCTGTCCTTTGCTGGTATTACCCTCGAAGGTGCAGGGCTGGAAGGTCACCTCCCCATCGTAGGCTGTACCAACAGGTATATACTTCACGATGCCTCTGCCCCATGTTGCCACCCAGAAACAACCGTTCTTCTTGTCCTCATAGATGCCACCGTAGGGTTCGCAGTTGTCGGGCCACTTGCAGCGGTCGAAGTGGTCGGTGGAGGTGTTGTACCTCAGTAGTCCGCCTCTACACTCTGTCATCCAGAGATTGTTGCGGCTATCGCTGAAGACTGCATTGACAAACTTGCTGCCATCGCCCTCGTTCTGTGCTCGGTAGGTATGGATTATCTCGCCAGAAGGAGAGAGATGGAGGATATTCCTCTCGGCAATAACCCAGAGGGTGCCATCGTTGACAAGAGAGATATTGTTGATGCGGCTGCCTGAGATGAGTCGATGTTCGATAGGCACGACCTTGTAGTCCTCCTTATTTATATAGTAGAGTCCTGCATCGGTAGCTACCCACACACGCCCATCTTTAGCACATGCTATGTCAAGGATATTGTTAGACTTCCAGAACGAAGGGTTGGCATTGTCATTGCGGAAGGCATCAACACGGTAGCCATCGTCTCGCCAAAGTCCTTCATCGCTGGCATACCACAGGAATCCCTCCCTATCTTCTGCTATGTGGGTGATGTTTGCAGTAGGCAGAAAACGGTCGGAATAGAAGGGCTCAGCCATCATGTTCTGGGCTGAAACGCTGTGGTACGATAAAATAAATGTAACAAATAGAATAAATATCCCAAATGTGTTGGGAGTGCCTTTATTTATCATTGGTTATTGAAATATAGTGGTTTACGGTTGCAAATATACAATATTTATTCGATACGCAATGCTTTGGATATGTAATTTGATACATTTGTTGCATATTCTGTTACAGGAAAAGATGATGTGTATGAAAAAGGTGTGATAATTTTGCAGCGAGAAAAAAACAAATCTCTAACAATGTTTTAATCAACCAATCAAATGAAAAAACTCTTTCTAACCTCAGTCCTTGTGGCTACTGCAGCATCAACATTTGCTCAGGTGTCGCCAAAGGTGAAGCCAGATGCTCTTGTGTCTGGAGAGAAGTATGTGCTCGTGAATAAGGCACAGACAGTAAATCAATTTACAAGTCGTACAAGTTGGGATGGCGCTCTCTATTTCTTAGGAGAGGAAGAATCGCAGTATGTTCAGTATGCCCTTACCGCTCAGAAGAACGAGGATGGCTCGTGGTCGTTCTCACTTCCTACAGAGGACGGTGGATTGAACTACATGGTTCTGCCAGAGGGTAGTGCTAATGTGAATGTCAATTCTGCTTCTCCTGCAAAGTGGATTCTCGATGCAAAGGCAGACAACTTCTATCAGCTCATCGTAGGTGAAGGCAACAACCGTGCTGCCATGAGTGCTGCTGGCAATGGTGAGACTTGCACTCCAACGGGTGATGTGCGTATGCACCTCAATGCTGGAGGCCAGTACTTCTGTGTGACATACTACGGTGGTCCTTGGTTCCCTGACTGTTTTGGTGGCATCAACAATACCGACAACGAAGCGGATGGCAGCCTTCAGTTTGCAGCTAACGACTCCATTTCGTTCAACTGGGGATTTGTGAAGACAGAGAATATCCCTGCATACTACGAGGATATGCAGTATGTGTCTCTCCTCAATAATTATTATTCTGCATATTGCAGCAAGGAAGGTTATGAGAAGGGATTCCTCCTTACATTTAATAAGGTGGCAGACTTGTACAAGAACAGTAACGACCTGACACCATCACAGCTTTCGGAGATTCTCGATGGTAAGGCAGACCTCTGCCGTGAGATTGAGAATGCCATTGCTCTCAACGAATTGGACGATGCAGACCTCGCTGCCGCTATCGAAGCAGCACAGAAGTGTTTCGATGAGGCAGCAGAGAAGGAAGCCGTTGAGAATGCCACAAAGGCATTGAAGGATGCAGAGATGACATATATACGTGTAACTGGTGACATGACTTCGCTCGGAAAGAATATGTCGTTTGAGGACCTCAGTGCTCAGGGCGGCACACAGACCACAGGCGTTGCAGGTGCTCCATACGGATGGAATGTGTATGTGAACGGAAAGCAGGTGAAAACTGCTGACGAGGTGAGAGGTGCTGGCATTCCAAACTGGCATGGTGTCAACTCGGATTGCGAAGGTGAGGTGAAGACTGGTAACTATGGTTTCGGCATTTGGGCAGGCAACATCCCAGAATACGAATTGTCGCAGACTATCGTAGGTCTTGAAACTGGTACTTACGAGATTACTGCAGGACTTATGGCTGGTTCGAATGGTAACGGAAGCCGCTTGACTACTCAGCGTTTGTTTGGTAACATGAACTCGTGCTACTATGGTTGTCAGGACGATTACAACACTGATGTTCTCAACAAGTCGGAGAACTACACATTTGCTAACAACCCAATTATCATGACAGATAGCGAGATGCGTCCAGTCTCTGTACGTGCTTTCGTATATGATGGCAAGCTCACATTCGGTATTCGCACTAATGGCAATTTCGCAGCAAACAACCGTTCGGAAAGCAACCCTTCGGGTGGTGATGGATGGTTCAAGACTGATAACTTCAGAATTAAGAACCTTGGTTATGATGCAGATGATGCTATCGCTGTTTATAAGTCGTATGCTGATGTCCTCGAGAACTACTTGAATGACAATGTTGCTATGGCTGGTGTGATGAAGGAAAAACTTGAATCTATACTCTCAGAACAGGACGAACTCACAGCCGACAACTCACAGGAAGAGATTGTTGAAGGCATCAAGTGGGCTGTATCAATATTTGGAGAGGTGGAAGCATCGGTTGAGGCATACGATCGTCTTCATGCAGCCATCGAGAAGCATCATGACTACCTCATGCAGTATGAATCAAAACCAGGTGCAGGTATCTATTCGGATGTCATCATGGATGCTGAGGCAGCATACGAGGATGGAACAGCAGAAGATGAGGCTGCAGTAGAGGAAATCATCAACCAGCTCGAAGAAGCACTTGAGGCTTGTGTCAAGAGTGACGCTATAGAAGAGGGTGATGATGTGACATACTACATCCAGAACCCATCATTCGAGGATCTTAGTGCTCAGGGTGGTGGCGAATCAAGCAGTGTGGCAAATGCTCCTAAGGGCTGGAACATGTATATTGATGGCGTAAAGTGTTCTACAGTTGGCGAAATCAACGAGGCTGGTATCAATGCTTGGTGTGCAATCAACAATGGTGATGATATCGATGTGACTCTTGAGGATGGTACAACAGTCAATCATCAGTACTCAGATGGTACTCATCTCTGGGGTATCTGGAACGCTACAATCCCAGAAGTAGAACTCTCACAGACTATCAGCGGTCTTCCTGCAGGTACTTACACACTCTCTTGTGATGTGCTTATCCAGTACAACTGGGCTGGCAACTGTCTTACTACTCAGCGTATCTTTGCAAACGAATATACTGCTATGTATTCTTCTGCTGACAACTATGGCGAAAATATTCCAGAAGATGCTCTCCACTCAGCAGATATCGACAGCCAGAACCCTGATGCAACTGTAAAGCACCTTGTGTATGCAGGTTACCAGTGTGAAGCACCTCGTTCAGACTATTCTAATACAGTAAGCCTCACATTCGGTCTTGCAGAAAAGGGAGACATCAAGATTGGTTTCCGTACAAGCAACATCGGTTATGATGGTACTCCACTCGACTCTGGTAAGGGCTGGTTCAAACTCGATAATTTCCGTCTTACATACGACTCGGCAGAAATCCCTGCAGCATCGGAGATTACAGACATCATGAATGTTGAGACTGCTAACACTTCAGCTACTGAATACTATTCACTCAGCGGTATTCGTATGAATGCTCCGCAGAAGGGTGTCTATATAGTTAAAAAGAACGGCAGGTTAATTAAGATTAGTTATTAAACCTTTTTGCATTTCGCGTTGTCAAAAAGGGAAAGGCTCTAATGCCATCATTCTGTGTACGATGGCATAGAGCCTTTTTATTGGAAATGAACAATCTAACAAACCATAAAAATAAGTATGAAACATTTATTATCTACTATCTTCTGCTCGTGTGCTTTCCTTTGCCTGAGTTTAGGCGTTAAGGCACAGGACGACATGGCTACTTTCCGCACATGGGCTATGACTCCACCGATGGGATGGAACTCATGGGACTGCTATTACTCAAGTGTCAACGAAGAACTCACCATGCAGAATGCGAAGTATCTCGTTGGCAACGACCTCGTGAAGTATGGTTGGGAATATGTGGTCATCGACATTCGTTGGTATGCCAATCACCCGTCACTCGGTGGTGGCAACTACAATCAACAGGGCACTCAGGACTGTGTTCTTGATGAATATGGTCGTTATCTCCCTTCTCCAAGTCGTTTCCCTTCTTGTATGGTTGATGGAAAGAATGAAGGATTCAAAGCTCTTGCCGATTCTCTCCATAATATGGGACTGAAGTTCGGCATCCACATCATGCGTGGACTGCCAAAATATATCGTCGGAAAAGAATCGAAGTACAAGCTTCTTGGAAGTGAATCGACTCCTTGGAATCAGGTGTATTCAAGCACTACTCCTGCTTGCACTTGGCTCAAGGATAACCTCACGGTTCGTAACAATCAGTATGGACAGATGTACTACAACAGCATCATGGACCTCTATGCCTCTTGGGGGGTAGATTTCATCAAGGTTGATGATTTGAGTCGTCCGTTCTATACAGACGAGATTCGTATGATTCGTAAGGCTATCGACCAGTGTGGTCGTCCTATAGTTCTTTCGCTCAGTCCTGGTAAGACTCAGTTCAAATATGTGGACGACTGTCATGAGAATGCTAATATGTGGCGTATGATGGACGACCTCTGGGACTCGTGGAGTGCGGTGGACCTTGTGTTCAACGAGGCGGCAGAATGGGCAAAGCACCATCAGGTGGGTAACTATGCCGACTGTGATATGCTTCCTCTGGGCAGAATATCGATGACTGTGGCTGACAAGGGATATTGCAATAGGGACCTTGGGCGTTGGACTCGACTCACAAAGGATGAGCAATACACGATGATGACTCTTTGGGGCATCTGCCATTCGCCTCTCTTCTTCGGTGGTGAGATGACAAAGAACGATGATTTCACCCTCTCGCTTCTCACGAATGAGGAGTACCACAGGATGCACAAGTATGCTGTTGGGGCTCGTGAGGTGGTGAGTGATGAAGACAAGGGACAGGTGGCGTGGACAAGCACCGAACCTGAGACTGGCGACAGGTATCTTGCCCTATTCCAGCGCGACAATACCCGATGGATAGTGAACAGTAAGGCTCTCTACAGGAGCGAGACTGTGGCTTACACTACGGATGGTCATGCTGTACATGCTGATGTGGAACTCCCTGAAGGCACAAAGACTCTGGTGCTTGTGGTGGATGATGGTGGCGACAACTGGAACTACGACCACGGCGACTGGATAGAGCCTACCCTTGTGCTTCGCGACGGAACGGAGGTGCCTCTAACTGGCAAGTATCTCACTCGCACATATACCAAGTCTTATTTCAACAAGGTGACAGAGAACAAGAATGTCAGCAATGGTGGTAAGATGAAGGTGCTGGGCAAGACATACGACCGTGGATTCTCGATGGATGCTAATGCAGCCTTGTTCTTCACTATTCCCGATGACCTTGATGTGGTTCGATTCAAGGGAATGGGTGCGGCAGACGATAGCGGCATCAATCAGCCTAATGCCACTACAAGCGTTCGATTCATGGTGTTTGCGGAAAATCCTTTGACAAGCGAACAGAAGGAAACTGGTGTTGCTGACAAGTCGTTTGTGTTCGACCTCACTCAGCTTGGTTATGATGCTAACGAACAGGTTTCGCTGTATGACATTTGGAAGAAGGAGAATGCAGGAACTGTGTCTGGCACTATCACGGTGGAGATACCGAGTCACGGAGCAAAACTGTACCGCCTCAGCTGCAAGAATGCTTCTGCCATCGAGGGCGTGAAGCAGGAGGCTGAGGGGTGTCAGGGATGCGTTTCAAGTTGTGGAGCAAGTGCAAAGGACATGACTTATAATCTCTCAGGTCGTCAGGTCGCAGCAGATACTAAGGGTTTGATAATAAGAAATGGAAGTAAGATAATGAATAGGTAAGAGGGGAGAGAGTGTGAAAAGTGAAAAGTGAAGAGTGAAGAATTTCCTACCGGACGAGAATGTCCTCTGTTTTGCCAGGTGCAGCGTAAACTGCTCTTGCACCAAGGCGGTAGCAAATTCTTCACTTTTCACTTTTCACTTATAAGCGGAGCTTATACACTTACTTCATGTGAACATCAATCTGCTGGAATGGAATCTGGATACCTGCAGCTGTGAGTTCCTTGTATATCTTTTCAGTAGTGTCGCCCATTACTGGCCAGTAGTCGCCGAAGGTAGTCCATGCACGGAACTGGATGGTGATGGAACTTGCTCCCATTGCAATCATTGGAGTTCCTTCAAGGCGGGTGATGCGAGGGTCGCTCGCTGCAATCTTGCCCAGTATAGCACGTACATCATCTGGGTTTGTACCGTAGGCAACCTCTACGTTGATGTCGGCACGGCGAAGTTCTGATGCTGAATAGACACGCATTGCACCTGTAGAGATAGAACCGTTAGGGATGATGATGGTCTGGTTGTCAACTGTGGTGAGGATGGTGTTGAAAATCTGAATGCCCTTGACCACACCGCTGAAGCCCTGTGCCTCGATGAAGTCACCAACCTTGTAAGGACGGAAGAGGAGAATCATGACTCCACCTGCGAAGTTCTGGAGTGTGCCTGAAAGTGCCATACCGATGGCAACACCAGCACCTGCGAAGAGACCTACGAATGTGCTTGTCTCGATGCCGAGAATGCTGATAAGCACGATGGCAAGGAGAAGGTTGAGGGATACGGAGATGAGACTGTCTGTGAATGAAGTGAGCGAAGCATCTACTTCACGCTTCTTCATGATGGCTGTGACAAGTTTGCAGATGTGCTTTACGATGAAACGACCAACGATGAACACGATGATGGCAACGAGTACCTTCTGGCCAAATGTGCTGAGGTTCTT
>CALBJW010000069.1 GCA_937893145.1 uncultured Prevotellaceae bacterium
CATTAATATTATAAATAGGATAGTTAGGGTTGAACTGGAGAGCATTCTCAAGGAAACCACCAGGAGCAGAAGCTTCGTCTGTACGGTTCAAGGTGAAGTTCTCACCGATGCTAAGTACATCGCCAATAAGCTTGTACTCTGTGTTCATACGAGCAGAGATACGCTCGAAGTCTGATTCCTTGATGACACCAAGGTTCTTGTAGTAACCGAGAGAGAAGAAAGAAGAACCCTTCTCGTTACCGTTGCTTACGTTTACATTATAATTCTGTACGATACCAGTACGAGTTGATTCTCTGAACCAGTCTGTATTGGCTGCCTGAACAGTGTTGTTTGCATCGAGATACTGACTCATCTGTACACGGTTAAGCTGTGGGTTACCGTTCTGGTCGTATCCCCAATTGAAGTGGTAGCCGAGGTTATTGTTGTTTGGATCAAGACCGTCGTTTATGCGAGCCTGCCAGAATGCCTGTCCCCACTGCTCTGCATTGAGCACCTTCATGCGGTTTGCATACATAGAAGCTGCGACGCTTGCATCAAAGTCAACCTTCACCTTGCCATCCTTACCCTTCTTTGTAGTAATGATGATTACACCGTTTGCGGCACGCGAACCGTAGATAGATGCTGAAGCGGCATCCTTCAACACCTGAATACTCTCGATATCGCTACCGTTGAGTTCGTGCATACCTGCCTTTGTTGGCACACCATCAATGATGTAGAGAGGATCGTTGTTGTTGAGTGTACCGTTACCACGAATACGAACTGTAGCAGCACCAGAAGGATTACCATCTGCACTGATATTCATGCCAGGCACACGACCTTGGAGAGCCTTCATTGGGTTGTTTTCGTTCTGCTTTGCAAGTTCGCTTACGCTTACAACGCTGACAGCACCAGTGAGGTCTGCCTTACGCTGAACCTGATAACCTGTTACCACCATTTCTGTGAGGACATTGTCTTCCTCCATCTGGATGGACATCTTAGCCTGAGGCTTGAGAACCTGAGTCTTGTAACCTACATACGAGATGGTGAGTGTGTTCTTCGATGACTGCATAGTCAAAGTGAAGTTACCATCAAAGTCGGTTGTGGTACCGTTTGTGGTACCTGTCTCGAGTACTGTTGCTGCCATGAGCGGTTCGCCGAGGTCATCGATGATTGTACCGCTGACCTTCATGGTCTGTGCCAATGCAGACATAGTACTCAGCAAAAAGAGGGCAAGCCCTGCAAGGATTTTGCTTTTCATAATTTTTGATTGGGTTTGATAGTTATTAATAAATTTTGTTGATTTGTTTTGGATGCAAAGGTATAATAACCAACATTATTTATTAAAAACATTTGTTGCAACAACTCCCAAAATCGTTTCAGCGAAACAAATTTGGGAGTTAAAGAAACAATTTTACGATACAAAGGTTAAAACTTTATATTGATGGAAAATATTTTACTTTCCTGAAGGATTCTTTCCGAAGAGGTCCTTATAGCATTTTGCAAAGTAACTTGGACTTGAGAAGCCTACAGAATAGGCAACTTCGCTCACGGTCTTGTCCGTCTCCTTGAGTATCTGGTATGCCTTGTTGAGTCGGGCTGTACGAAGAAGCTCGTTTGGCGACATACCTGATGCAGCCTTGCACTTGCGGTAAAGCTGCACTCGTCCAAGACTCACCTCTGCACCTATCATATCGACGGTGAGTTCTGGATTGTCGAGGTTCTTGTCTATAATTTTGGTGAGTTTTTCAAGGAAGATAGCAGCATCGTTTGCTGATGCACTATCTGCAGAACTCTGTTCAGCAGACATGTCTTCATCTGCGTATGTAGATGCTGGTGTCATGTTCTTCTCCATCAACTTATCGCGTTCCTCCTCCAACAGGTCGCGTTGTCTTTCGACAATCTCCTTCTGCTCGGCGAGTTCATCACGCTGCTTCTGGAGTATGTCCTTCTGATGTGCAAGTTTGATGTTGAGTTTTGTCTTCGCCAAATATGCGCGAATGTAGAATGACAACAAGACACAAGCCGCAACCACAAAGACGATAACGGTGATGAGCAGTATTCGCTGGGCTGAATATTGCTTGAAGAAGTCATCAAGCTTCTGGTTCAGAAACTCAATCTTGTTATTCTGCTCAGCAATGTGGGATGCCTGCAGACGCATGAGATGCACATTTCCCTTATTCACGATACTGGTCTGCATAATCTGCTCTCTGCTGTATGGCAGGTTGTTCAAGATGCAGGCTGCTGTATGTATAGCCTTGTCACCTCCTGTAGGATAGAGGAAGGTGGCATCGAGTGTGCCGTCTTCTATTCGCCCTACTCCAACGGTATCGTTGAGGAGTGCATCTACACCGATAAATAGCGGATTGGATGCAGACTTATTGTCTAACGACTTGTTATAGCTTTCATGTGCTCCAATCGCCATGCGGTCGTTGTACGCAAACACGATGTCAACAGGTGTGTCGGCAAGTTTTGCACGGAGCGAATCCATCACATCGACTGCCTTTTTGCGTTTCCAGTCGGCTACAGCATCTGCAACTATATGTATTTCAGGATGCTTATCCACTATTTCATGAAAACCACGTTTGCGTTCATGGCTTGCCGATGAGCTTTGCAAACCCTCCAACTCTATTACATTTCCTCCATTCGGAAGTTTATCAATGATGTAACGCGCTGCTTGTCTGCCCACCTCTTCATTGTCACCACCAACATACGCTGTATATTTCTCGGTATTGGCACGACGGTCTATAAGCACCACAGGAATACCAGCATCGTATGCCCTTTCTATGGCTGGGCGCAATGCTTCCTCTTCGTTTGGAGCCACTACGATGAGGTCAACTTTTCGTTCTATGAAACTCTCAATGTCTTTTATCTGATCAGCACTATTATCTGCCGAACTGTGGTACTCTACAGCAAGGTCTGTATGGAAGAAAGCTTCTCTACGCATCTCTTCGTTCATCTGGTCGCGCCACTCGTCCATTGAGCATTGGGACACGGCAACAACCTTTTTCTCTGAATTAGTACAAGATAATAAAAGGAATATCGTAGTTATTGAAAAAAGGAAATGTAATATCTTATTCATGTGTACAAATATTGTATGCTAAACTTGGATTATTTTGCAAAAATATGGATATTGGATAAATTATGCAAATTATCTTTCGTTTTTTTTCTTTATACCTACAAAAAAAGTACGAACCAGATGCATCTTCGCACCCGATTCGTACTTTGACATTTCTACGCTAAGAAATAGTGTCTAATCTACATTTATAAACTAATATCTAAAACCTAAACTATTATGTTTTACACGAATTTACCTAATCCTGATATAAAATTACCCTGAAACTCTCTTTCTACGATATACGGCTAAAACCTATTATTTCAATTCCTCAGGGATAATTGGCATTGCACCATTCTGAGTACATACGAATGCACTAACCTTTACAGCGCGCTCGTGTGCTTCCTTTACCGACTTGCCGAGCAAGAGCGATGCTACGAATGTAGCTGTGAACGAGTCACCAGCACCTACTGTATCTGCAACTGTAACCTTTGGTGTACCTTGGAAACTGATGTCACCATTTGGTGTGAATACGTACGAACCGTTAACACCACATGTGAGGATAAGCATCTTCAAGTCATACTTCTTCAAGATAGCCTTGCAACGCTCCTTGAAGTCGAGCGAACCAAACACTTCAGCAGGAATCTCATCTGCTGGCGCATCTGGAGACTTTGTAACATCTGCAGCTCCGAACAAACGGCTGATTGCCACGAGTTCCTCGTCGTTAATCTTCAAGATGTTGCACTTCTCGAACGACTGCTCAATAATTTCTTTTGTATAAAAGCCCTGACGCAAATTGATGTCAAACACCTTGAGTGTGTTGTCAGTCTTTGGCATTGCATCAACGAACTTGTTGATTGTGTTGCGGCTTACTTCATTACGCTGAGCAAGTGAACCCCAACAAACAGCTGTTGTTTCCTTTGCAAGTTCTTCGAGTGCTGGAGTAAATGGAATGTTGTCCCATGCCACATTCTCCTTAATATTATATTGAGGAATACCGTTGCAGTCGAGCGTTACCTGCACTGTTCCTGTTGGATATTCTACTACTGGAATATTGAAGTTCAAATGCTTCTCTGTGAAGATGTCAATAATCTCACGACCAAGAAGGTCGCTACCTACTGCACTGACAGCACAGCTCTGAAGACCAAACTGACTTGTGTGGTATGCAAAGTTTGCTGGTGCACCACCAAGTTTTCTTCCTTCAGGGAGGCAATCCCAAAGAGCCTCACCCATTCCTACGACGATGTTATTCATAATCTAAATTTTGTTATTAGGTATAAAAAAGATTGGAGTATCTATTTGCGGACCGAGAGGAGGTCATCCTCAAATCCAACGCAAAGGTACGCCTATTATTAATAAATGTATATAAAAAATCTTTCGTTTTACGTTAAAAATGTTTCTAAGAAACAAATTTAGGAGCAAATGAACGATTTATTACTACAAAAAATGAAATTTTACTCCTTATTTAATAAAAAAGAAGTTCTTTCCCCATCATTTTCCCGTACATTTCATGAAAAACACATACACCTTGTGAACTTCACAAATTGTACAAAACCATTTCATATTCTATCCGCAATAGGCTTCAAAATGTCCGTACCTTTGCATCGTCAAACAGAGGAACAGCGAGCGCAGAGCTAAAGCCTCAAGGATTTAAGCTATGCCGAGTCGTGACGATGTAAGACTGAAAGTCAAACAAAAACAATGACATTTTAACAAACAAAATTAATAAACAAAAATTTACAAACAATTAAAAACATTAAAGATTATGAAAAAGTTTAATTCAATCCTCGCAATCGCTACAGTAGCACTCACATCAGTATTCGGTTTCACATCATGTGACAAAGCAGATGATGATGTATTCAATCAGCCAAATCCAGTAGATAAGAACGAGACTAAATACTTCGGGCTCCAGGTGGCAATCAACGAAGAAGCATTCCAGTTTGGTGATGTGGTAATTACAACAAACATAAATGGTCAGGAAGTTCCTTACAGCCTTTCTGAGGGACAGGCAAAAACCATGACTAAACGACAGATCATGCAATCCGTGCTCAAAAACACAAACCCAAAGGCACTTGAAGGTCCAGATACAACAAAGGTATATAACTGCCGCGTACTCACAATTCCAACAACTGCATGTCAGGGTAATGTTGAGTTCCATGCAGAATTCATTCCAAATGAATCAGCAAACATGGATATGGAAAGTAAAAACGACTTCGTGCTCACATACGTCTATACCAAAGCTCCAACAACAAACTTCGCACTCGATGTCACATCAATCACCGGCTTCGCTAACCATTTTGAAGCCAACAGCCTCAATTCGAAGTTTTCTCCAAGCATTATGTCTGGACTCACTAATACAAAGTATGTAGAATATGCAAGCAAAAAAGCAAACCTTCTCAAGGCTATACTCTAATCACACACAGGACGCAGAAAATAAGAATCGTCCCTTGCATTCAAAAGCAAAATCAACAACTTATCATGTCAACTCCATTATGAAACTTTTCATAATTTAGACATAATTTTCCCCGCATCACTGGTCAACATAATGGCTGGTGATGCTTTTTGTGATAATCAGAACGACTTTTTTTCCTCTGATTATAAAGTTAACCAGAATTTGAAAGTCTATGAAAAGTGAAAAGAGTAAATGTTAGGACCCAAGAAAAAAGACTACCCCACGAATGAGGCAGCCCCAAATCGACAAATTAGAAGAGTTACAAGCTCTTCGGATATGATAGTAAAATCGCCAATATGTCAAAATAAGTGACTGTGCAAAAATGTTTTTGGACGTTTACTTTATATATAACTAAGTACACATCAGAATAACCAAGCAAACCATTAATTACATAATTTTAGCATGTAAATCTCTTTTAGTTTAATTAGATGAAAGAATCTCAGTTACCTCCGTCATTTGTGTGGCAATTAAATCTATGCCCTCTTAAAATTGTGAAATTTTATAAATTAATTGACCGACTTTTGCCGCTGCTTGCAGTTTGGACATAGTTCCAAATTGGTTTTGGATTACACTTGCTTTATATGTTTTACCAGCACATAGCATAACCCCACAAATTGCAGTCCATTCGTCTTTTGTGAAAAGTCCTTCAACATAACTAAATGTTGTACTTTTTCCATTTATATCCAAATTTATGTTTATTATCCCCCTTGAATTCTCAAAACGAAACGTATAATTTTTCAATAGACCAGAAAAAACTTTTCCATTCTGAAGTGACATAGTTAAATATCCATTTTGAAAGTCGAATCTATCTAAGCTATACCCTTTTCCGTAGAAAAACGAGTTCAATCCTGATACAGGTTTTCCTTTCAAATGAATTTCGGGAAGTTGATTAATAGCTGCTTCAATATCTTCTTGACTGCCTTTTTGGTCTGGAGTTGTCACCTCTTTATAAAATAAGTAAATTAATGCTACGATAATTATAAAAGTAATCATATTGGTTTGAAATTTTTAATTAACAATAATTTATTTTGAGATATTCAAATTTAGATATTGCAGAAAAAACTTTTATACATTTCTTCAACTAAATATCCTAATATATATTGATTAAAATACAGCTAACAAACTATTTCTTAAAGAATGACGACATCTTAACATTCTTCAGCATGTCAAATCCCTTATCGGCCATTTCTTGGCCTCTGTTAGCAAGTTCTCTTCCTTTGTTCACAATCTCGGAGGTCTTATTGACATCATTCTCTTGTAAAATATCTTCAGATGAAGTGGAAACGAATATTAAAGGCGATTTTATTAACATCCTATACAAATCCGTATTCTCCCATTCAAGAGCTTCATAAACTCTTACAGGATGGTATGGATGGTCAGCATCTGAGTTTGCCATCC
>CALBJW010000070.1 GCA_937893145.1 uncultured Prevotellaceae bacterium
ACCACCACCGAGCTTAACCTGATACTTGGCGAGTTCAGGAATGTTCTTCAAGTCTGCACGCATCTCGTCACAGATGGTAGCAAGACCTTTGTCGCGCTTGTTACTCTTGACGAACTGCATGTTGAACGAAATGATATGCGAACCGCTTGTAGAGAGGGAAGCGAAGGTGTTGTTGTCGCCTGCCTGACCTACGGTGAAGTTAGTATTCTCGAGGTCCTTTCCGTAGCGATCCATCCAAAGCTTTGTAAGGCTCTTAGCGACCTCTTCCGCCTTCTCTACACGAGTACCGATAGGCAACTCGAGCGATACGCCGACACGACCAGAGTCGTTTGCAGGGAAGAAGTCGGACTTGATATTGAAGATGGATACGATAACGATGGTCAGGACGATGAATGCGCCACAACCCATGAGGACGGTCTTGCGATGGCGTACAGCCCAGTTGATGCGTCCTTCATACCAATCCTCAAGCTTGTCAAGAGACTTGCTGATAGGCGTATAGATCTTCTTGAAGAGTCCGCTCTGCTTCTTCTTGAGCTTAAGGGTAAGCGAACATAGCATAGGAGTAAACGTGAGGGCTGAAACCGTAGATACGGTCATAATGATACACATCATCCAACCCAACTCCTTGAAGAGCACACCTGCCATACCTGTCACCATAGTCAATGGGAAGAACACGGCAATCATGGTGAGTGTAGAGGCAATAACGGAGATGGCAACCTCGTTGGTACCATGCACGGCAGCCTGCTTAGGGTCGGAACCACGTTCGATGTGGGTCGTCACGTTCTCCAAGACTACGATGGCATCATCGACCACGTTACCGATGGCGATGGAGAGACATGAGAGGGATATCATGTTGAGCGAACCATCGGTTGCCAACAGATAGATGAATGAGGCAATCAACGACATAGGGATGGTGACACAGATAATCACCATAGCACGCCAACGACCGAGGAACACGAACACAACGATAAGCACGAAGAGCATGGCATAAGCGATAGTCTCCTCGAGTGAGCCGATAGTGTTGTTGATGTTCTCGGATGTATTTACGATGACACCGAGCTTCACGTCCGAAGGAAGATTCTTCTGAAGTTCTGGAATCTTATCCATAACGGCATTCGAGATAGCCACAGAGTTGGCACCCGACTGCTTCTGTACCACAATCATCGCACCCTGCACACCATTGGTGAAGGTCTTCTGTGCGCGTTCCTCTACATTGTCGGAAACACGAGCCACATCACGGAGATAGACGTTCACTCCGTTGCTTGTACCCACAACGACATTGAGCATCTCCATTGGGTCCTTGAACTCACCTTCGGAACGAACAGTATAGGTCTCGCTACCGATATCAATTGTACCACCTGTGATGTTGCGGTTCTCAGCAGCAATGGCATTACTTACCTGTGCTGAAGAGATGCCATACGCCTCCATCTTACGAGCATCCATGTAGATGTTAATCTGTCGTTCTGGAGCACCAGAGATGGAAACTGTACCCACACCGTCGATACGGGCGATTGGGTTTGCCACGTTCTCATCAAGAATCTTGTACAGAGCCTGCTGACTCTCATGTGCCTGAACCGAAAGGAGGAGGATAGGCATCATGTCCGTACTGAACTTGAAGATGATAGGCGACTGAGCATTGGTTGGAAGCTGGTTCTTGACCATATCCAACTTGTCTCGAACATAATTTGTAAGGTCGTCGATATCGTAACCAAACTCAAACTGGAGAGTGACAATACTGATATTATCCTTACTTGTAGAAGTGATATGCTTCAAGTGCTCCACCGCGTTGAGTGAGTTCTCGAGTGGACGTGTCACATTGTTTTCGATATCTTCAGCCGCAGCACCATTATAGTATGTCATGACCATAATAGTGTTGGTATCGATATCCGGCATCAAGTCGATTGGCAGCTTGAGGAGTGAGAACAAACCGAGAATCACTACCGCAAGGAACACAAGACTTGTCATAATCGGTCTTTTGACCGCACCTTCGTATAATGACATATATATATCTTTATTTATTTTACAACATTAACTTCAACACCATTAGCCAAACGAGTCTGGCCTGCTACTACAACCTGGTCTCCATCCTCAACACCTGAGAGGATTTCGTACTTGTCACTGAGATGACGACCAAGTTCTACCTTGTTGTAAGAGACCTTACCGTTCTTGTAAACGTAAACGTAACGGTCACCAGAACCAATCTGCTTAACAACTGCAAGGTCTGGAACTACAACATTGTTCTCATCACCGAAGTTGAGGTTAGCACGAGCAAACATACCTGGACGAACCTTCTGCGAACCGTTGTTGATAGTGATTTCAACAGGGAATGTGTGAGTTGTTGCATTAACCATAGGAGCAACGATAGTCACCTTACCATCAAACTGCTCACCTTCGTAAGCATCGAGAGTGATTTCGACAGGCATACCGCGCTTAACTCTATTGTAGTAGTTTTCCGATACGTTGATGATGAGCTTCACTGGGTTAGTCTGTTCGATAGTGAGGATTGGCTGACCACCGTACATATCACCGTTATCGTAGTTACGAGCTGTAACGTAACCGCTGATAGGAGCGTGGAGCTGAGTGTTGACAGAGAGCTGGCGATACTGAGTGTTGAGGATGTCAAGCTGTGCCTTCATACCGTCGAGCTGAACCTTAGCCATATCGTAGTCGGACTTGCTGATGCCACCAACCTTGTAGAGTTCTGCGATACGGTTGAACTCAATCTGCTGATTAGCATAGACAGCCTTCTGGTTGTCGAGCTGAAGCTTAATCTGCTGGATGTTGCTTGCATCGAGAATGGCAACAACCTGTCCCTTGCGAACCATATCGCCCACATCAACGAGGATGCGCTCGATACGCATTGGAGCATTAGGAGAGATGTTGTTCTTCACGTCGCTCTCTACTGTAGCTGTGTAAATCTCTGTTTGAGGAACAAGCTGCTTTGATGCCTTGGCAACCTTAACCTGTGGCTTTGCATCTGCCGCTGCAGCTTCCTTATCTGCACTCTTGTTGCCGCAGGAAGTGAAAGTGAAGCCTGCGAGCATTGCCATGATAAATAAGATATTCTTCTTCATTACTTTATATATGTTTCGCGACCAAGAGTGTAGTCGAGGTCAGCATTGTTTGTTAAATAATCGTAGATTGACTGAACATAAGTGAGCTCTGCCTGAGTGCGTGCTGTCTCGCTCTGGTTGAGTTCGAGGATAGTGCCATGTCCCACTTCGTAGCGTTTAGCAGAAATCATCACAGCCTTGTCTGCCTGCTTCACTGCCTCAGCATTTGAAGTGACCTGAGCGATGGTACTTGCCATGTTCTGCTTGTAACTCTCGACTGCCATCTGAAGCTGGCGCTCGGTGTTGAGACGAGTGTCGTTGAGCTGAGCCATCTGAATCTTGTTGCTTCTGAGCTTTGTGAAGTTTGTAGCATGGAAGATTGGGATGTTCACTGCAAATGCAAGTGTAGCAGCTGGAGAATACTTGTACTTGAAGATGTTCCAGTTGTCATTTGAATAAGACATGTACTGGCCCTGAAGCTGAACTCCTACTGTTGGCATGAAGTTAGTCTTGATGAGTTTGCGTGAACGCTCAAGGAGCTTCATGTTCATGTCGAGCTGGCGCATAGCAGAGTTAGACTGGAGGTTTTCCTCTTCTACTCCGATATTTGGAATAACGAGCTTGTCCTCGTAGCTCTTGAGGGAGTCGTTAATCTTGAGAGCCACATCGGCAGTCACTCCCATAAGCACCTTGAGGCGAAGCTGTGAGAGGTTGAGTCCTGTCTTTGCACTTGTGAGGGTCGAGCTCATGTTGCGCATCTGCACCTCAGCTGAAATCTTGTCGTATTCACTTACCTTACCAACCTGGAACTTCTGAGCAACCATGTCAGAGTATTCCTTAGTAGTATTGTAGCTCTTCTGCATCACAGCATACGAGTCCTGAGCGAGAAGTGCCGCATAGTAAGCCTTTGTAACCTGATTGATGAGGTCGAGCTTTGAGTTGCGAGCCTTTTCCTGAGCAAGGATGATGTCCTCCTTGGTGAGCTTCATGTTCTGATAAACTGTAGGTGCGAAGATTGGGAGTGCGAGGGTTACAGAACCTGTTGCAGTTGTAGAACCATCCATACCCATCTTGAATTCACCCATCTGAGTCTTGATTGCAGCGACCTTGATACTGTGCTGAAGGGCGAGTGAAGCATCGAGAGTAGGAAGAAGATTCATCCATGCCTCCTTATCTGCTACTTTCTTCAGTTCAATGTCTTTATCGGCAACCTTGATAGTAGGATTCTCAGCGAGAGCAATCTCGATCGCCTTCTGAAGAGTCAAATCCATAGTGATAGGATTCGCTTCAGTAGAACCCTGCGCTCTTGTCGAGAGCGTGCTTGCACATAAGAGAACAAGAGCACAAAGTAATTTTTTACCTTTAATTTCCACTGATCAAATATTTATTATGTTATGTAATATCAAGAATTATTATCCAAAAACGTCTGCAAAGGTAGTACAAATTATCGAGTTGTCGATGATTTTTTTTAAGAAAAAAGTGCTTTTCACATTTATTAAACAAAAGTTTTTGCCATACGAACAATCAGTTCGACATTTAGAACAATACTGTATTGGCAAAATATACACTTTTACACATAATAGATGAACACCAAATGAAAATTGTACTCTTTTTCTTGTATATTAAAAATAAAATAACGACTTTTGCATATCAAATCAACAAAAGAACATTTTATGAAAAAATTATTGCTCTCTACACTACTGCTTTTCGCCGTCCTTTTGGGACATGCACAGAACAGCGATTTGAGATATAAGGTGGGTGATGTGAACCGTGATAATGTGGTAAACACTGCCGACATCGTGGAACTGGTAAACCGTATCGTGAACAACGACACGAAGGACATTCGCTGTGATGTGAACGGAAACGGAACGGTGGATGAAAGCGATGTTGCAACGCTTGCTGCTATCATCACAGGAAAGGAGTCTTACCCCGATGTGGACATATTGAACAATAGTCTTGAGGTGAAGATGAATGTGTTTGCCTGGCAGAATGCGGCAGACAATGCAGAAGGAGCAAACTACATGCTCACTTCGGCTAAGAACACAGTGAATAATGCGGCTGTCAGTGTGGATTTGGGCAGTTTTGTCACTACACTGAACATCTCGGTTCAAGGTCTTAGCGGTGTGTCGAGCGTGAGCATATTCTCGAAGAGCGGAACAACTATTGCTGGTGGTATGACTTACAGAAGAACGAACGGCACTACAGCCACTTCACTCTCATCCGTAAAGGTTGATTATGGTCAGTCTTCGGCAAGTGATGTGGTGACTGTGAAGGGCGAGAACATGAGCAGTTGCACGGCTTATCTGCTCCCTTCAAATATAACTTCGGGCATCACCGTTACTGTTCGTACAGCTGATGGAAAGTTCTATTCGCAGGACTTCTCTGACATCAAGAAAGGTGAAGAAAATGCCATCTCGTTTACAGAGAACAATGCCACTTATAGGTGGATGTCAACTATTCCTGGAAACACTTATTTCAACATGATTAGTATTCCTGGAGCACACGATGCCGCTACTAAGGGATGTACAATAAATACTACAGAAACACAAGCATTTACGATTGAGCAACTATTAAATCAGGGTATTCGTGCTTTCGACTTCCGCCCATCGGCTGACAAAGACAATACTACTCTTGACGACATGTATATATATCATGGAATAGAGAAAACAAAGGTACTCTTCAAGGATGCCATGCATGCAGTGACAACCTTCCTAAAGAACAACCCAACCGAGACAGCATTTGTCCTCTTCCGCGAAGAGGACGAGAAAGACCGCGATGCATGGAGAAATGCTATTTTGCAATGTTTGGAGAACGAGAAGGAATACATCGCAACCATCAAGAGCAATCTCACTCTAAAAGAGTGTCGTGGAAAGATGGTTGTCATCTCACGAGAGAATGTAGCATATACAGACCTCTGTGGTAAATGCGGCTGGGGTAGCAGCTTCGGTGACAAGACTGTTTTCTATGGTCGTGACAACAATGGTACAACAGGATGGACTCTTATGTATCAGGATGAGTATGAATACACCAGCAAATACAAGACCGAGAAGATTGCCAACATCGAGAGATTGCTCACTGACTACATCAGCAAGAACGAAACTAATGCTAACCGCATATACATTAATTGTACTAATGTGGCATGGAAATTCGGCACTCTTGGAGGCAGTTACATTCCAACAACAGCAGAAGCCGTGAACCTCTCTATTATCAATTCGGAGGTATTCAAGAACTCTACAGGTCGTTGGGGCATCATGTCATGCGACTACATCTGTGAAGACAGACGAAACGGCATTAAGCTTCGTGATGCTATCATCAACCAGAACTACAAGTATATATATAAAGGTAGAACAAAATAAACATATAAAAATGAAAATAGGAATCCTTACTGCAATGACATCGGAACACGACCAACTTGCAGCATTACTCGAAGATAGAAAGACTGAACAACAGGGATTGTTCACATACACCTTAGGACGCATTGACAACAACGAGATTGTACTCAGACAATGCGGCATCGGAAAGGTGAACTCTGCCCTCGGAGCAGCAGAACTTATCAAGGCTTATGCACCAGAATGCATCATCTCAACTGGTGTGGCTGGAGGCATAGACAAGTGTCTTGATGTGATGGATGTGGTTGTCAGTTCACAGATTGTTTACCACGATGTGTGGTGCGGAATGGGTTGCGACTATGGACAGGTGCAGGGACTGCCTACATTCTTTCAGGGAGAATGGAAACTCGTGGAGACTGCACTCCGTCTCAATGAGGATGAGACAAACCAAACAAAGATTCACGCAGGACTCATCTGCACAGGCGACCAGTTCATCACTAACCGCGAAGAACTCGACAAGATTAAGTCGCACTTCCCTGCTGGTCTTGCGGTAGATATGGAGTCTGCCTCAATCGCACAGACTTGCCACATCTACGGTGTACCTTTCGTTTCGTTCCGCATCATTAGCGACACTCCAGGTGCAACAGAAGACCATGCATCACAATGGGAAAACTTCTGGGTAGAGATTGCCAACCGCTCATTCGGTGTGACAAAGAAATTCTTGGAGGCAATCAATTAATTCTTTCCCAGCAAGCTGCAAAAGTGTTTTGCTAAATCCAACTTATAACTTATAATTTATAACTTATAACTCACATTTATAACTTATAACTCACAATTCATGCAAAAGATTCCATCTTTCACCATAAACCACCTCACCCTCAAGCGTGGCATATACGTTAGCCGCATTGATGAGGTTGGAGGCGACTATGTTACAACCTTCGACATTCGTATGAAGGAACCAAACCGCGAACCAGCACTCTCTCCTTCTTCCATCCATTGTATGGAACACCTTGCTGCTACCTTCCTCCGCAACCACGCCCAGTGGAAAGACAGCATCGTGTATTGGGGACCAATGGGATGCCTTACAGGCAATTACCTACTTATGAAAGGACAACTCACTTCACGCGACATCCTTCCACTCATGACAGAGTGTTTCCGTTTCATAGCTGAATACGAAGGCGACGTGCCAGGTCAAGCACCAAAGGACTGTGGCAACTATCTGCTCATGAACCTTCCCGAAGCACGCTGGGAAGCAAAGAAGTACCTCACAGAAGTGCTGGAGGTGGCAACTGAAGAAAATCTCAATTATCCAGAATAAATGGCAGAGACCTCATCAAACATCAGGGAACGACAGAACATCAAACTGCAGGAACCTCGCAAGTATAATGTTCTGCTCCACAACGACGACTTCACAACGATGGAGTTTGTGGTTAAGGTTCTCACCACCATCTTCCTCAAAAGCGAGGAGGATGCTAATGTGCTTATGCTCAAGGTTCACCGAGAGGGACGCGCCGTTGCAGGCACCTATTCGCTCGACATAGCCCAAAGCAAAGCACAGAAAGCCACTACAATGGCTCGAATGGAGAACTTTCCTTTGCGATTAACAGTTGAACCAGCTTAGTTTTTTTATTTTTTTCGTAATTACGTTATTACTTAATCACGTTATTACGCCCCAATTAACAAGAACTTGGACTATACAAAATTAGCACAAGAAGCCATTGACTTGGCTATTGTTCAGGCACAGAGAGCGCATAAGGAGTTCCTTACGCCCGAACATTTATTATATGCCTTGCATTACCAGAGTCCTTTTGAGTATGCAGCATTCTTCGGCAATGTAACTATGGACCACTTCGAACGTGACCTCAAGAACTACATTGACGACATGGAGTGTGTGAATACAGAAACGGGCGACTACGAACTGCACCTCTCCGTTCAGTGTCAGCAGATGCTTGCGCTGGCTGAGGGAAATGCGTACAATGCAGGCAAACGAGAGATTGATGTTCCACATATCATAAATGCCATCCTTCACCTCGACGACTCACAGGCTGCGTATGTGCTTCGCAAGCATTTCGGTTCGTCTGATGTGGAAATTCTCAACATCTTCACCGATGCCTACCATGAGGACGAGGAGGAAGAGAAGTGGCACGCAGAAGCAGATGCTGCACAGGAGTGGCTGGAGAGCGACAATGAAGAGCGAAGCACTCCTTGGAAGGACTTTGTTATCTGCATCAACGAACATATCAACGACCATAACCCTCTCATCGGTCGTGAGGAGGAACTGGAACGTACCATCCAGATACTTTGTCGTAAGGACAAGAACAACCCTCTTCATGTTGGAGAGCCTGGAGTAGGCAAGACTGCACTCGTATATGGACTTGCCGCTCTCATCGAGAAGGGTGAAGTGCCGGAACGACTCAAGGGCTGCAAGATATATTCTATGGACCTCGGCACACTCCTTGCAGGTACTCAGTTCCGTGGTGATTTTGAGAAGCGCATCAAAGCCATCATGGATGGTATTCAGAGCGAAGGCAAAGCGATTGTCTATATCGATGAGATACATAACCTCATCGGTGCAGGACAGACTGGTGAGGGTTCGATGGACGCTTCGAACATGCTCAAACCTTACCTTGAGAAGGGTGACATACGTTTCATAGGAAGCACCACATATCAAGAATATAACCGTTACTTCCAGAAGAGCAAGGGCATCGTTCGTCGTTTCCAACAGATTGACATCAACGAACCATCCATCGATGAGACAGTGAAGATTATCGAAGGACTCATCCCAGGATATGAGGAATACCACAGCGTGAAGTATTCAAATGATGCTGTGCGCTATGCTGTAGAGAAGAGTACACAGTTCATCTCTGACCGATTCCTTCCAGACAAGGCTATCGACCTCATCGACGAGGCTGGTGCTTATCGCCAGTTGCATCCCCTTTTAAATAAGAAAGGAGAAAAGAAGGCTCAACGCTATCAGACTGTTGACACCATTCTGCTCTCCGATATCCTCTCGCGTGTTTGCAAGATTGATGCTAAGGCTCTCAGCGAGGCAAACAACAACGAACTTGAGGACCTCGACACTCGCATCGCAAGTCAGATATATGGACAGGATGCTGCAATACGCTGTGTGGTAGAGGCTGTGCAGATGTCAAAAGCGGGATTGCTCGAAGGCGACAAACCGCTCGCTTCGCTCCTTTTCGTAGGACCAACAGGTGTGGGCAAGACTGAGGTGTGCAAAGTCCTTGCAAACGAACTTGGCATATCATTAGTACGTTTTGACATGTCCGAATACACGGAGAAGCACACTGTTGCGAAGCTTATCGGTTCACCTGCAGGATATGTGGGTTATGAGGATGGCGGTTTGCTTACCGATGCTATTCGCAAGACACCAAACTGTGTTCTTCTCCTCGATGAGATTGAGAAGGCACATAGCGACATCTATAACATACTGCTCCAGGTTATGGACTATGCACGTCTCACCGACAACAAGGGCAACAAGGCAGACTTCAAGAATGTCATTCTCATCATGACATCCAATGCTGGTGCTCAATACGCATCACAGGCTTCGGTTGGTTTCAGTTCATCTGTGAGCAGTGGACAGGCAATGATGAACACCGTGAAGAAGACTTTCAAGCCAGAGTTCCTCAACCGTCTTTCGGGTACTGTAATCTTCAATGATATGGACGAGCACATGGCTACGCTCATTCTTGACAAGAAACTTCGCCAACTCTCAGCTCGACTTACAGCAAAGAACGTGGAAATGGAACTCACTCCTGAAGCACATCAGCACCTGCTCCGACTTGGATTTACTCATCAGTATGGTGCTCGAGAGATGGACCGTGTCATTCAGCAACAACTCAACCCTCTGCTCATGCGTGAGATTCTCTTCGGCACTCTCCGCAAGGGAGGCAAAGTTCTTGTGACATTCGACAAAGACAAAAAATGCCTCGTTTTGCAAAAAAACGTCTAATTTTCGGCAATAAAACATAAGAAAATAAGGTAAAAGATGTAAAAAAACACATTGTGTGCGAACACACATGTTTATAAACATATTTTTAAGTATTGTAAAAACTTAGAAAGTTCGTACCTTTGCAACATCCTAAAAACAATCTTTTTACCTTAAAAAAATTAATACTTATTGAGAACAAAAAAGTGCCGATCGCGATGATTAGCACTTTTTATTTTTTATACATTTAACCCAATAGTCAAATGAAAAGATACTTTACACTACTCACAATTATGGCATGTTCCATTGCACAGATGATGGGACAGAGCAATAGCCAATACATTATACATAATAGCGGCAATATTCTCGGTGCAGGCAGTAGCAACCGTGCCGTTCTTCTGGACAAGTCGGACAAGAACGCGAAACCTCTCCGCATGGCAAAACAATCGGACGGCAGCTACATCATCGCACTTGATGGAGCCAAGACCTTATATCTCAGTCTCGGCACAGAAAACGGCTGGAGCACCTACTTCCTTACCGACTCTACAGATGCTCGTGCGCATTATGATGTGGTGCAATCGGGCAGTTATACCCGTTTGAAGAACAAGCAGACTAATGGTTATCTCGGAACAGATGACAACAACATTGGAGCGTATGTCTATTCAGACAAGAACGGAGAGGACAGCAAGCATCGCTGGTTCCTTAGCGACACACCAACTTACGAGGTGAAAGTCGATACTGTCTCTTATCCTGTTTGTGCCGATGCCGACCGCCAACTCGTTGAGGGTTGGGGCGTGAGCCTCTGCTGGTGGGCAAATATGTGTGGCAAGTGGAGCGACAGCAAGATAGACCAACTCATCTCGTGGATGGTTAGTCCTGATGGATTGAACTGGAACATCTTCAGATATAATATAGGTGGAGGAGATGATCCTAACTGGACCAACTGCAACCCTCACCACATGGGTGGAGGCAAAGGTCTTCGTGCCGAGATGGAAGGATTCCAGGATGAGCGCAACGGTGAGTTCCATTGGGAACGCGATGCTGCTCAACGCAAGATAATGCTCAAGATAAAGGAGAAGCGACCAGATGCTATTTTCGAAGCATTCTCAAACAGTTGCCCTTGGTGGATGACAGAAAGCGGTTGTTGTTCGGGTAATGCAGATGGAGGCAAAGACAATCTCAAGCCTGAGTACTACGAGGACTTTGCTCGCTATCTTGTTGAGGTCTGCAAGCACTACAAGGATGTATATGGAATAGAATTCAAGACTCTTGAACCATTCAACGAATCTGTTACCAACTTCTGGTACAAGTCGGGAGTACAGGAAGGATGCCACTTCGATTTCAGCAGTCAGGTTGCATTTGTTCGTGTACTTGCTCCAATACTCAAGGAGAGTGGACTCAACACCATCATAAGTGCTGCTGATGAAACCAACATAGGACTTGCAGTGAATGGTTTGAGAGAATTTCAGAATAAGGGAGCTTCCAACCTCGTAGGACAGTGGAACAGCCACACATATTCGGGTGACAACCGTGCTCGAAGTCAGTTCGGTTCGCTTAGTCGTGCAGAAGGAAAGACTGTCTGGATGAGTGAAACAGGTTCGGGTGGTTCGGGTATTAGTGGCAACCTGAGTATGGCACAACGCCTTTTCGATGATGTTCGTTACATTGCTCCTGAAGCTTGGATTGACTGGCAATATATGGAGGAGAACAACGACCAATGGTGCTTCGTAAAGGGTAGTTTTGCTAATGCCACATTTAGTAAGGTAAAGAACTACTATGTCAGACAGCAAATCACTCGCTACATCAAGCAAGGCTACACCATCGTAGAGAGCCTCAACGAGCAATCGTTAGCAGCAGTCAACCCTACCCGTGACACTCTCGTCGTTGCACTCATCAACACAGATGGTCCTTGTGTTCATCGCATCAGTCTGCCTCTCGTAAAGGTAAACGGCACAATCCGCATGTTGCGTACAAGTGAAAGTGAATCGCTCAAGACAGTCAAGGACTTCAGCGAAGTAGCCGACAGCATTCTCGAAGTGAAAATGCCAGAAGCAAGCATCGCCACACTTATCATTCCTATCGAGATGAAGGTGAAGGACGAGCCATCATTCTGCAAGGAAGACACATATATGATTATTCCTCAGAGCAATGTGAAGATGGCTACTGCCGTTGTGGGGTCCAATGTGAAACTTGCTGCCGCAAATCCTTCTTCTCAAAATCAGCAATGGACCATCGAAGAAATTAAGGAGGGCGTTTACACTCTTCGCAATGGAAATGGCAAATATGTTACAGCGGCTGCTGGCAACATCGGAATGGCATCGAGAGCATCTTCAGGCAAGAGTCAGAACTTCAACATCGTGAAAGTGGATGGCATTCATGTTCGCATCACAAATGAGGGCGATGCAACACTTCGTGGCTGGGACCTTTCAAACCAGAGTCTGAGCGAAGGAACTGTTGTGTGCAACTATGCATACGGAAACTCAGCAAGTGCAGATCACCGCAACTGGTACATGATGCGCATTTCATCCACTAAGGCTGAAGCATCAAACATCGACATTATAAATAATAATAATGATGCAGAAGTCGATGAACACATTTATTCCATCTCTGGAATCAAGCAGAACAATATGCAACATGGCATCAATATTATTCGCCAAAAAGACGGAACGACAAGAAAAGTGATGATTGGTCGATAAACTTTTATATCAATAATTTTGTTTTTCGGTTAGTTTAGTGTACCTTTGCATCTCAATTCGCAGAAATAAATAACAAATTTATACTCGAAGAGTTGAAAAGAATAACAGATTAAAAGAACAATAACTCAAAAATAAGATAAAAAGATTATGGATTTGAAAATCGCAGTTCTGGCTGGTGATGGTATCGGACCAGAGATTATGGAACAGGGCGTAGCTGTATGTTCAGCTATCGCAGAGAAGTTTGGTCACACAGTAAGTTACAAGGAAGCTCTTTGTGGTGCTCACGCTATCGATGAGGTAGGCGACCCATTCCCAGAGGAGACATTCAAGACTTGTGAGGAAGCAGATGCAGTACTCTTCGCTTCGGTAGGTGACCCTAAGTTTGACAACAACCCAACAGCAAAGGTTCGTCCTGAGCAGGGTCTTCTCGCTATGCGTAAGAAGCTTGGTCTCTTCGCAAACATTCGTCCTGTAACAACATTCGACTGCCTTATCCACAAGTCACCACTCAAGGATGAAATCGTTCGTGGTGCTGACTTCATCTGTATTCGTGAGCTCACAGGTGGTATGTACTTCGGCAAGAAGCAGGAACCAACTGTAAACGCAGAAGGTGTTGAAGATGCTCTCGACACAAACTACTACTCACGTCCTGAGGTTGAGCGTATCCTCAAGGTTGCATATCAGTATGCTCGCCAGCGTCGCAAGCACCTCACTGTTGTTGACAAGGCTAACGTACTCGCTTCTTCTCGTCTCTGGAGAAAGATTGCTCAGGAGATGGCACCTCAGTACCCAGATGTTGAGACAGACTTTATGTATGTTGACAACGCTGCAATGCGTATGATTCAGGACCCTAAGTTCTTTGATGTGATGGTAACAGAGAACACATTCGGTGACATCCTCACAGACGAAGGTTCGGTTATCACTGGTTCTATGGGTCTTCTCCCATCAGCATCAACAGGTTCTTCTACTCCTGTATTTGAACCAATCCACGGTTCATGGCCACAGGGTAAGGGTCTCAATATCGCAAACCCACTCGCACAGATTCTTTCTGTTGCAATGCTTTACGAATACTTCGACCTCAAGGCAGAAGGTGCTCTCATCCGTGAGGCTGTAGATGCTTCTCTCGACCAGAACGTTCGCACTCCTGAAATTCAGGTTGAAGGTGCTGGCAAGTATGGCACAAAGGAAGTTGGTCAGTGGATTGTTGAGTACATCAAGAACAAGTAAACCTCGTTTCGACATTTCTTAACATAAAAATAAACTACCGCATGTTTTGCTTGAAACATGCGGTAGTTTTATGTTATTCTTGCGGAAGAATGAAGTCATTCTTGCGGAAGAGTGAAGTCGTTTTTGCAGAAGAGTAAAATGACTTTTCAAGAAGACTTTTTATTTTGCCTTTTTTATCACTTTTGCTTTCTTAATATGAACATCCTCAATAGGGCGGTCGTTCTTGTCGGTCGCAACCTTCTGGATATTGTCAACCACATCCATACCTTTGATTACCCTACCAAAAACGGTGTAGCTGCCATCGAGATGTGGAGCACCACCAATGGTCTTATACACCTCACGCATCTCTGGAGTGTAGGTGCAGGTGCCGTTGGTCCATTCTGTCACTCGCTTCTGCTGAACATCAAGTTGAGCATCAGTAAAGGTGCGACCAGTCACAACAGTAAACTGAGTGGATGAACTCTTGCGTTCTGGATTGGTGTCATCACCCTCACGAGCAGCATTGAGCATTCCACGCTGATGGAAGAACTGAGGCACACGAATCTCAGCAGGTACCCAGTCGGTTGGTTTCTCATCACCCTCACCGAGCATCTCACCTGGCTTGGCATTCTTGCTCAGGCGATCGCCTGTCTGGATGATGAAGCCATCTATGACACGATGCCACAGCACACCGTTGTATGTGCCAGCCTTTACCTGCTTGATGAAGTTATCACGATGAAGCGGAGTCTCATTGAAGAGTTCCACGATGATGTCGCCCATATCTGTCTTGAAGCGTACCTGTGCCCTACCCTTTTCCTGTGCAAAGGAAGTGAGGGCAAGCATTGCTAATGCAAATGCTGCGATTGTCTTGTTAAGTGTTCTGTTCATATTGTGAGTTGACCTTGTTCGTTGCAAATTTAACGACAAAAAACGGAACTACAAAAGAAAAGGGGTGTGTTTCCTTTTTTATATGTAAAATAATCTGTAATTTTGCACTCAAAACAGAACAACATGCCGTTAATATTACCAGACAACTTGCCTGCTGTTGATTTGCTCAAGCAGGAAAACATATTCACAATGGGTTACAAGAGAGCGGATTCTCAGCAGATTCGACCTCTCCGACTCGCTGTGCTCAACCTTATGCCGATAAAGATAACCACAGAGACTGACTTTATCCGCATCCTCTCCAACTCCGCCCTGCAGATACAGGTGGAGTTTATGAAGATTAAGTCGCACACTTCGAAGAATACTCCTGTGGAACATATGTTAGCATTCTACCGCAACTTCGAAGATATGAAAAAGGAGAAGTACGATGGTCTCATCGTGACTGGTGCGCCACTTGAATTCATCGACTACGAAGAGGTGACCTACTGGGAAGAACTGCAGGAGGTATTCAACTGGGCACACTCTCACGTCACATCAACCATCTATGTCTGCTGGGCAGCATTTGCAGGACTCTACCATTTCTACGGAATACCAAAGTTCAACACTCCAGCAAAGGTGTTTGGTGTCTTCGAACATAATATGCTGGCTCCCGAACTCCCAATCTTCCGAGGTTTCGACGATGTGTTCTTTGCTCCCCACAGTCGCCATTGCGGCATCAAGCGTGAAGATGTAGAGAAGGTTCCAGGCCTTCACATCATCGCCGAGAGCGAGAAGGCAGGAGTGACTATTGTGGAAGCCCGCAACGGTCGTGAGTTCTTCATCACCTGCCACCTCGAATATTCCCCTCTCACTCTCGATGGCGAATACAAACGAGATATGGCAAAGGGACTCCCAATCAATATGCCAAGCCATTACTACCCTAACGACGACCCTACAAAGGATCCTATAGTTCGCTGGAGAGCTGCTGCCAACCTGCTCTACACAAACTGGCTGAACTATTATGTTTATCAGGAAACTCCATATAATATTGATGATATAGAGTAAAAGACCCTCCCCTTGCCCCTCCCATTAAAAGGGAGGGGAATAGATACTAAGATAAACTTGAGAAAACAATTTGGAAAGAAGATGGAGGTCAGATAAACTTGAGAAAAACAATTTGACAAGAAGATGAAGGAGGATATAACCTATAACACATCTGACAAAGGAAATACCGCCTTTATGTCAGTATCTACTCCCCTCCCTTTTAATGGGAGGGGTATGGGGGTGGGTCTTCTTGAACTATTATCCCCCGCTAAAAACGCAACTATCGGCATCGAGGCAATACGTCACGGTGCTGATGCCGTTTATATCGGAGCCACATCCTTTGGAGCAAGAGCAGCAGCAGGAAACTCGGTGGAGGATATAGCCCGCCTTGTGGCATTTGCCCATCTTTACAAGGCAAGGGTATATGTCACGGTCAATACCATCATCTTCGAGAATGAGATGGAAGAGGTGGAACGCCTAATCTGGAAACTCTACGAGATACACGTTGATGCACTCATCATTCAGGACCTCCGACTGCTTTCTCTCCATCTGCCCCCTATCCCTCTTCACGCCAGCACACAGATGGACAATCGTACTGTGGAGAAGGTGCAGTACCTCTCCGAGTTGGGATTTCCGCAGGTGGTCCTTGCACGCGAACTCACCATCGACAGAATCCGAGAGATACACGAGGCTTGTCCCGCCACCGAACTCGAAGTCTTTGTGCACGGTGCTCTCTGCGTAGGTCTCAGCGGCAGATGCAATGCCAGCGAAGCAATGTTCGGTAGAAGTGCTAACCGAGGCGAATGTGCCCAAGTGTGCAGAATGAAGTTCGACCTGCTGGTGGACGGCAAACCCGTCATCAAGAACAAGCATCTGCTTTCGCTTCGTGACAACTGCCAACTCCATAACCTCGAATCCCTTGTGCTTGCAGGAGCATCGTCGTTCAAGATAGAAGGCAGACTGAAGGACGTGGATTATGTGAAGAACGTCACAGCAGCATACAGTCAAGCCCTTGATGCCATCATAGCAAAGTACCCCGACAGGTATGCCCGCAGAGCAAGCGGACACATCAACCTCAGGTTCACACCCGATGTGCTGAAGAGTTTCAATCGTGGATTCGTGGAGAATGTGAACAAACCAGATGCTAACCTCCACACTCCCAAGTCGATGGGCGAACCCCTGTTCGACTACACCCAGAACCGCAGATATAGTGAGAAGGAACGGGCAATGGAGATTCGCAGGAAACTTCACAACGGTGATGGACTCTGCTACCTTGACAATCGCGGCGAACTCGTTGGTTTCAGAGTGGGCAACGTGGAGCGATTCTGTCCTGCTCGAGGTGTACACTACTATCGCAACCAGGACACAGAGTGGGACAAGTTGCTCAGCAAACCCTCTTCCGACCGAAAGATATGGGTTGACATCTCCATCAGCGAGAAGGAGGTGAAGATGACAGACGAAGATGGATTTGAAGCATCACTACCCATCGAACAGGACTTCGAACTGGCACATACCCATCAGTCGGACAACATCATACGCCAACTCTCAAAACTTGGCGACACAATCTTCGAAGCACGAAACGTGGATGTGCTCCTGCGGAAGAACCGCTTCATTCCCTCCTCCCTGCTCTCCGCCTGGAGACGTGAATTGACCAAGAATCTGGAGCAGGAGCGACTGAGGTTCTATCCCCTCGCATCTACACCCCACACACCCGTCAGTATTGATGTTCCAGCACCCTACGAGCAGACCCACGACCCCGAGACACCCGTAATGATTTGCCACCATTGCATACGCAGACAACTGGGACAGTGCCTTAAGGAAGGGGGCGAGAAGCACGACCTCCACCTGCGACTGGGCAACGGAAAGGAATTCCGCTTGGACTTCGACTGCAAAAACTGTTTAATGACACTCTATCTCGTATGAAAAGATTCCTGTTAATACTATTGTGGACCTTGTCGTTCTGTACCCTCAACGCACAGAATGCAGAAGTGGCAGACTCCGATTCGATACGCATCCTCGACCTCACACCACAACAGAAGGACTCGCTCATCTTCCGCCTTACCCATCACTACACCGACAACTTCAACTTCCTTGTCAAGGCACCCTCCCTCACCCTCCTTCCCCGAGAGGGAGACCTCATCCAGGACACGTGCCGAGTGGTGAGAGGCGACCTCATAGCCGTAGCGGAGATAAGGTCCATACCGGGCGACTCCATCGACAGCATCTGGGTGAAGGTGGCACACGACCAGATGACAATGGGGTGGATACCCGAACACGAACTGCTGCAGGGAGCCATACCGAACGATGACATATCCCAGCTGCTCAATGCCATGACCAACAGCCGAGCCTTCTGGATGAGTGCCTTGTTGCTCTTCGGCATATGCGCCTACCTGCTGCACCAAGGCGAGAGCCGCCAACTCTATCTGCTCAAGTTCAACGAGATGAAGAGCATCTATCCCTTCCTTTTCCTCGCCCTCGTGGCGATAATGGCATCCGTCTATGCTACGGTACAGAACTTCACACCCGAATACTGGCAGGAATACTACTACCACCCCGTGCTGACACCTTGCGGGCTACCGTTCATCATGTCCATGCTTGTATGCTTGGTTTGGTTGGTTATTGTGGTGTTCATCGCAGTACTTGATGAGGTTTACCATCACTTCTACTTCATTCCAGGAATGGCATATATATTTGAGCTGCTCGGACTTGCTATGTTTGTGTATCTCGCAATATCATGGACCACACTCTGGTACTTCGGTTATCTGCTCCTACCACTATTCATCGCAATGCTTGTATGGGCATTCAAGAAATATGTTATTGGGAAATAAAAAAAGAAGTAAGCAGCCCGCTTACTTCTTTTTCTTTTTATCTTTTTTTGCTTTTTCTTTCTGAGCCTTATCCTTGTTCTTCGATTTAGACTTCGATTTGGTGTCGGTTGCGACCAATCGGGATTTGTATTCCTCAAGAGGTTTGCCATCAATCATTACCTTATCGAAGAAGCATTTGCATTCCAACAACTCACCACTCTCCGGACGCACAGGATAGAGTCCGAGCGAGGTAAGAACGTACCAAGCGGATTTACGACCATTGTCCTCTATGCCTTCATATCCGAGGGGAGCATTGTGGAAGAGTTCGGTCTGAATGCGATAGATGTAGTAGCCTGCCACATCCATCTTGCCCTTGAGAGCATTCTGCTGAGCGATGTTCCACAGCGAACCTGCCGCATAAACCTGTGGTTCCTTGCATGTTTCTCCTGGATAGAAACCGAGCATCGTAGCCAAGGGATTCCACGCACCGAGGGTGTCGGCATCGGCATAGGTGATGTATTGCTTACGAGGCTCGCTGGCATCTGTCGTGACATTAGGCACGGAGAGTACTCGATAGAGCGAAGTGTAGAACTGGGCGAGCTGGTCCTCCGTTCCGCCCTCCACCTCTATGCGGCTGAGTTCACGCTCCCACTGCTGGCGAGCATTGAGACGAACATCGGCGAAACTGAACCCTTGAAGGTCGTGCTGAAGGTTGCGACGGGCATCCTCGACGGAATGGGCAGAGAGTCCTACCTTGAAGGTCACTTCGTTGGCTCCATATACATTTATCTCCATTGTCTTCTCTACGGTCTGGTCGCCTGAGGGGGAGACGTTGTAGTCGCCATACACCTGAGTGGTGCTGAAGGGATGCTCGAACCTCAGCACGAAGTACACGCTTCTGCCTGGAAACCACGAGTGGGTGCTTCGCATACCGCATATCTCGTTGGGAGCGGTTACGTCTGCCTCGCACTTTGTGGCATAGCCTCCGTTGTCGAGAACGTGTCCGAGGTCGAGGAGGAGGCGGATGTTCTCTGTGCCTTCGGGGTACTTATAGTGGTGCATTCCGCAATACTCCGTAGCGGTGAGTTCGCAGAAGATGCCATTGTCGAGTGTCACGCTGTAATATCCTGGTTGTGCCACTTCGTTCTTGTGCTGAAAGGTTGGGATGTCCTGACAGGGGCGAATGAGGAAGTCGGCAAGGTCGGCATGCTCTGTACCCAAGAGGTGGGTGTGGGAGAATCCGAGTAACTGATGGTCGGCATAGTGATAACCTGCCTGTGAGTCCTCGACTCCTCGACGTGTGTCGGGCGAGAGTTGCACCATTCCGTGAGGCACTGTAGCACCTGGATAGGTGTGGCCGTGTCCGTCTGTCCCGATGAAGGGATTGACTCGCTCGAAGGGTGTTTGGGCGAAGGAGGAGGAGATTATGAGAAAGAGAAGAACGAGGGAGGATGTACGATGGACGATGTACAATGTACGATGTACGAGGGTGCGTTTCATCAATCGAACTGGATGTTTGGTTGAGTACAAATGTCGTTAATCTTTGCGAGTTCCTCTGCTGTGAAAGTGAGGTTGTCGAGGGTCTTGAGGTTGTCTTCGAGTTGGGCAACGGAAGAAGTGCCGATGATGAGGGATGTGACACGTTCGTCGCTGAGTACCCAAGCCAGAGCCATCTGGGCGAGCGACTGACCTCGCTGCTGTGCCATCTCGTTGAGTTGACGAGCTGCATTGACACGCTGTTCGTTTACCTGCGAGAGCTGGAGGAATCCTGTGCTCTTCGCTGCACGACTATTCGCAGGAATGCCATTGAGATACTTGCCTGTAAGCACGCCCTGAGCCAGTGGAGAGAAACAGATTACTCCGCTGCCATTATCCTGTGCCACCTGGAAATTCTCGTTCTTTGCCTTATGGTCCATCATACTGCAACGGTACTGGCTCAAGAGGCATGGCACCTTTGCTTCCTTCAGGATGTCGTAACACTTCTGCTGAAGGTGTGGAGGATACTTCGAGATACCAACATAGAGTGCCTTACCCTGACGAACAATGTCGATAAGTGCCTGCATAGTCTCCTCGATAGGTGTCACACCATCGTAGCGATGCGAATAGAAGATGTCGAAGTATTCGAGTCCAGTGCGCTTCAGACTCTGGTTGCACGATGCGATGAGGTTCTTTCGTGATGATCCATCGCCGTAGACACCAGGCCACATATCGTGTCCTGCCTTTGAGGAGATAAACATCTCATCGCGATGAGCAGCGAGTTCGTTCTTCATGATACGACCGAAGTTGCTTTCCGCACTTCCAGGTACAGGACCATAGTTGTTTGCAAGGTCGAAGTGGCAGATGCCTGCATCGAATGCCTTTACCACCATCTGAGTGGCTACAGAGAAGTCATCTACCGAACCGAAGTTGTGCCAGAGTCCAAGTGAGAGTCGTGGAAGTTGTATTCCAGAGTTACCGCAGTATTTGTATTGCATAGTTTAATTGGGATTAAATTTAAGTTATAAGTTATGAGTTATGAGTTATTTAGTTTATTGGTGCAAAGATAATGCTTTTAGTTTAAATATCCTATGCGAGAACAAATTTTTTCACTATTAGCTCGCTTACGCTCGATGAGCTTAAGGTTCACTTCTGCAAATTCTTTTCCTCCTCATACGCCTTGATTATTGCATCTCGCTCTTCTTGTTCACGCTGTTCCTCCTCTTCCAGTTTCTTGATGAAGGCACGAGCACGAGCCTTGCGCTTCTCGCGTTTGCGGTCGTAGAGCCAGTAGGAAGGGGAGAGGGCATTGTACACAGGACGACTGTTGAGTTTTGCATTCAGCATATCTTGGGCGGTGATACCAGGGAAGTATCCATCCGACCGTCTGCCCACAACCTGCACCTCCTTGAGATGGATGCTACCATCATCGGGCAACGGTTCGTAGTGTCGGCGTTCCATTGCTATGTCCATAAAGAGCGAAGGCATCATCCTTCCCGTTATGCGACGTTCCTTTGCTACGAAGGCTGAGTCCATTCGTGCTATGTCGTTCTTTGTTGTTCCATAATAAAGGTACTGGTCGCTATTGAAGATGTGTGCATGCTCGTAACTCTGGATGAACTGGGGAAAATATTTGGAAGCAAGACAAGTGCTGTCTGTCAGGGGCAGTTCGTTCAGGAAGGCATAGTTCTTCTCGTTGCTGATAGCAAGCAAATCACTTTCTTGATTTGGCATCATCTGCCACCCACTCTTGTGAGTACGTGAATACTCGCTGAGTTGTCCTGCCTTATACAGTGCAAACTCAAAGAGCCAGATGGCATACTGCAGTTTGGTGTTGTTCACCGCTATGCTTCGTTCCTTGTCGGTGAATCCCCATTTGTCTGCCACTCGGTTCACACTATCCACCGACACCTGCATCTTCTTCATCACCTTCTGCACAAACAGGGGGAAGTCGGTATCTTTCCTGTCGGCTTCAAAGTCGCGAGCCGTATAGAAATCCGAATTGGAAATGTCGTGCAACAGCATCTTCTCGCACTTCACCTCCTTCCCATTCCTCGTGCCATACTTCTGCACACGACCTGTCTTCGTAATATAGATAATGAGCGAATCACCTGGTTCCACATAGAAAGGTATGCGACACTGGCTGTTCGGAATGAGTTCATCGTACAAGGGATGATTGATTTCAAAGTCAAGTGCCGTGCTTCTCTCTCCATACGACTCTGAACCCACCTTGTATTCCACATCCGAATAGATGTCGCTGAGTCGGAAATATGTGTAAGGCACCACATCGAAGTATCTCGTTTCACCCATTGCTGTGGTCCTACCCTCCACATCATACACCAGTTCTATATGCACCGCCTTCCCCTTTGGTGGCACAAAAGCAGAGGCATCTGCCACTCCCAACATCAGGGAACAGCAGATGCCCACTAAAATATTAACTAACTTAATTAACATGAAACTTTCATTTTTTTCTTCTGCAAAGTTAGTTCCATTTTTCCTTATGTCCAAATCTTTTAATCGTTCTTATACTCCTTTAAGATTTGTTGTCATAATGAATGTTAATAAAGGTATGTCATTCGATTTGCGGAGTCTCTTCCCCCTCATCCTCCAAACGAGGGAGAGGATTCTTCTCGCTCTGCTTGGCACCAAGTTTGATGAGTTTGCCAGCAGTCTGCAGGATGCTCTGTCCTTGAGGCTGCAGTTTGCGTTCACCATCTTCGTATGCCTTCTGAGCATTCTCAAGAGCCTTGCCGAGTGCCGAATACTTCTTCATAAACTGACCTACACGGTCGAGCATCTCGTTGGCAAGAGCAAAGACCTTCTCGTGGTTCTGAGCCTGAGCAATCTGGGTCCACGTCATATTGATGATGCGTAGTGCAGCAAAGAGAGTCTGCTCATCAGCGATAAACACATTCTTCTCCATTGCCTTGCGCCACAGGTCGGGTTTCTTGTTGAGGGCGGTCCACAGAGCACCAGTGTTTGGCATAAACATAATGACATAGTCCATCTTGACCTTCGGAGCAACGATATACGATGAATAGTCCTTTGCAGAAAGACCACGCACGTGGTTCTCGATGCTGTCGATATGTGCCTTGAGGAAACGCTGCTTGTCGGCATCATTCTCTGCATTGACATAGTCGATGAATGCCGAAAGCGACACCTTCGAGTCGATGATAACCTCACGCTTCTGGTCGAGGTGGAGGATGACATCAGGTCGCATCTGGCTACCATCATCTGCCTTCAAGAGGTTGCCCTTTGCATCACGAAGGGTGAACTGTGTGTCGTAATGCACACCTCGTGTCAAACCCTGCGACTGCAATATCTCGTCGAGCACAGCCTCCCCCCAATCACCTTGTGCTTTGTTGCCAAACTTGAACACTCGGGTGAGTTCTTCGGTGCTGAGTCGTGCCGCCTCACTCTGTCGCATCATGATTTCGATGTTCGCCTTCATCTCGCTACTCATCGCTGTGGTCTTGAGCGTGCTGTCGTTCATCGCCTCCTTCATCTTGTCGATGGTTTCACGAAGCGGACCAACAATCTGTCCGAGACTCTGGTTGCTCGTTTCGGCAAACTCCTTCTGTCGCTGCTGGAGCATCTCGGAAGTGGCAGAACGCATCTGTGCCTCGACCTTCGCAATGGTCTCGTCGAATCGAGCCTGCTGCAGTTCAAGTGCCTTCTGGTAGTGGGATTCGTTCTCAGCCTTCTCCTCCACGATACGGCGTTCACTTTCCACCTTTTCGGCATTGAAACGCTGCTCAAACTCCGTTTTTTCGGCATTGAAACGTTGTTCGAACTCCGCTTTTTCCTCCATAAGGCGACGCTCATAACTGGTCTTCTGTTCTGCCAATCGCACATCACTCTCAGCGAGTTGCTTGGCAGTCGAGTCCTGAAGCACATCGAGTTTTGCCTGCAACTGCGAAGTCTTGTTGTTGGCAAACAGATAACCGATTGCCAAACCAACTACCACACCTATTATAATATATAGTATTTCCATACCTTCGTCACTTCACCTTTTCCTTCTGCACACTACCATCACTCACAGCCTTGCCCCTCAACTCGAGGTAGTCGCACGATGTCTTGCTTGGACACTGAGCATAAATTTCCGTGAGGATACACTCCTTGCCATTGATAGTAGCAATAGCCACCCACTTGCCATCGAGCCTGCAGATGCGCACATCACGCTTGCCGTAAGCCTTCAACTTGACCTTCACCTCATCCTTGCCCTTGCTCACCACCGTATATCCGTATGCCATCTTACGCTGAATGAAGTTGAGTTCGTTGGTAGTCACAGGATTGTTCTCCTGATTGTACCAATACACATGCAGCGGTTCGTCCACATCGAGTTGTCCATTCTTCAATCGAAGGTCATACACGATGATGTTACGGTTCAAGTTACGCGACACATAGAAGAGGCGGTCAGCAGCAAAGGATGCCGCGACTGCCCAAACCATTATAATACTTGTTATAATTCTTTTCACCATAGTTTTCTTTTTTTAACTTTAAGTTTGTGTGAGTTTTTGTGTTCGATGCAGTTACCCCAAGCTTGTCCCAGTATCTACTCCTCGCCCTTTAGGGAGAGGCTGGGAGAGGGTATTCTTTAATCTTGCCAAGTAATCATAATGCTCACCTTCCTCCACCATCTCAGCTTCAAACCCTGCCTCCTCAGCATAATACTGGAGAGTAGCGAAGTCGATGTAGAGCCAAGGGAAAGGTTCGCCCTTCACCCTCTTGTACTGCATCTGATACACAAGTTCGCCATAATATCCATCATTCAGATTTATCTCGAACGAACCGTCCTCATCCTCAAAGATATATCGTATGTCCGACGAGTCCATCAGTACCACTCCCTCAGGAGCGAGAATGTCCTTCAAGTGAGCGAAGAACTCAGGCAATCGGTCTATCGTACCCACTATTCCTGCCCCATTCATCAGCATGAGGACTGTGTCGTACCGTTCATCCTTGATGGCGAAGAAGTCCTGTACCTCAGCATTCTCCACCCCACTCTCCTTCATCACCTCGACCGAAAGCTCCGAAATGTCGATAGCCTTCACCTTCTTTCCCATCTTCTGCAGTTCCAGCGAATGGCATCCCGAACCAGCACCCACATCAAGTATGCTGCCCCGAGCCATCTCCAATGCCCTCTGTTCTATCCTTGGCATCTCGTCCAACTCACGGAACAGAGTCTCTACAGGTATCTCGTCCTCCTCAAAGTCTGGCGAGAACACACGCAGCTTCTCCGCCACTCCATTTGCGAAGTAGTCGTGTATAGCCTGCCCCATCGGGTCCTTCTGTTTATCTGTCATTATATTAATATTTCAATAAGAGATTAAGACATCCACACTTCATATAATCCAACAGCACCCAGATGCCAAAGTTTTGTGTCTTCTCGTTGTAGTTCACTATATAGGTCTGATTTGTAAAATTCACGAATTGCCTCTTGCATTGAACAATTATTCTCTTCTGCATAAATTGCAGAAACTGCCGTTATCTTGCCTGGCAGCAGAAGGTGTATATTATCGTTTGTTATCTCTAAATTCATAATTCGATAATCTTAGAAGATTGATACTTTAGGAATTCGAGCGAGTTTGGAGAATGAAATAGCAATTGATCTACAAGAGTATATGTTTTCAGTTCTCGAATAAGTTCCTGTTTATTTAGAAGTCCACTTTCATACAGAGCAAAAGCTGCATAGACTCTGTCATTGGCTACTGGTCCGTAAACAAAATCATAATTATGTACAAACCCTCTATCATTGCGGTTCTTATATACAAAATCTACCCATTCTTCTGTTGGGGCATCAAACCACAAAGTATTGGACTTTCGTATATAATCTAAATTCACTTCATAAACATTTACATATCCAACAGCAGGATGCTCTTTATCATTCTTATGTCTAAGTACCCAATTAACAGCCTGTTCATAATTTGTAGTCGTATAGAATCCTTTTCCGTAATCAAGAGTTCTATTAGGCATCCTTATTTCAGGAACCACAACTTTGTCTAAACTTCCGTGATAAATTTCCATAACGGCTATGATGCTTTATGACTATTAATGTAATTATCTATCTCTTCCATAAGCCATTGCTTGCTTTGTGTGTGAAGAACTTCAAAGTTTTCCGAAAGATAATCAACAACACCTTTTTGGAAAAACATCTCAGCAACAACTGCACCATCCATCCCTGCATGAACCTTATATTGCTCTATGCAGAATGTTATGAAGTACGATTTGTCAATTTCAGTTTTACTCATAGTAAATAATTTTCTTCGATGCAAAGATACGGTTTTATTCCTAATCTTGTATGTTTTTCTCCACACCTTTTTTATTTTAATACCATTTAGAATTGTTTTTTAACAAAAAGAAGAAGATTATTCGCAGGGAGAGGGGTGGTGTGCTGGAGGAAAGTATAGTAGTGAAGAGAGCGGTGAGGAAGGAAAGAAGAAAGTTAGAAGTTAGGAAATTGCGGATTGTTGCGTGACTTGATGGCGATGCACTCCATCTCAATCAGCCAGGTAGGACGGCAAACAGGTGCAAAAGAGATGACTGTAGGAATGTTAGGGAATCTACGGTCAAACATCTGCTTAACTTCATTGTAATCAGCTGTGTCACGTAGATATACAATAAGGTGCATGACATCGTCGTAGTCCATGTCCGACTCTTTGAGGAGTGCCTCGACATTCTCCCACATACGTTCGGTCTGCTTAACGATATCACCAACGTGCAACACCCTACCCTGATTGTCGATACTGGCTGTACCTGAGATGATGGTATGTGCGCGATCACCATACTCCACACAGACACCACGCTCGAAAGTGACACCATACTCATAGGTAGGATTGAGGTGAGTAGGGGCATAAAGATAATGCTGTTGCTGAGGGTTCCAGCTGTCTCCTGTTATTGAGTAAGCACCCATCTGGATGATTGCCTTGGGGTTGACAGGTCCACCCTGAATACCAGTTGATGCGATATAGTGGGTATCGCTGGTCAAACCGAGCAGATCGAAGTTCTCACGACGAGCCACAACCATTCCTGCATATTGCGTATCGACATCACGAACGAAGAACCATGTGCGCAGACAGTTGCGTTCGAGAGTTGCACCTTCCTTGCAAAGCAGTTCCTCATATTCCCTGAGAATAGTATCAGTCTGCTTGGCGCTATCGCCCAGAATGCTGCACATACCCATTTTCCAGAGATGTCTGTAACCATTACGACTACTGACAACCATGTCGTTCTCTGTGGTAATCTCAACACCACGCTGCATATACATCCACACAGCCACCTTTGTACCATCAAGTGGCTGCTGCTGAATGAATGAGATGGCGACATTCTCCTGCTGGCGCATAAGTGGTGCCTGATTGGTGCTGTCGGAGAGGAAATAGCGTTTCATGACATACTGAGCCCCACTGAATTCTGGCAAAGAGAGGAGTTGGTCCTCCACGCTATATAGGCGTTGGAGTTGGTCTTGAAACATTTGTCCACGTGGTTCAATGTGTAAGATGACGTGGTATTCATCGGCGAAGACTGTTGCCTGAAGACTTACGCCTTGCTGTTCGAAATATTTGTTTATGTATTTCATTTAGTTGTTTTGGGAATTGAGTGTTTAATCGTTAACTCATATACGAATGCATGCCACCGAGGAAGTAATTGACACCAAAGTAAGTCATTATGAGGCTCATCAGGGCAAGGACAGAATAGATGCGATAGTTACGAATGGAACGGAACCACGGCAGACTTTGCGAGTGGAGCGGCA
>CALBJW010000071.1 GCA_937893145.1 uncultured Prevotellaceae bacterium
GCCTCCTTTTAAGGAAGAAGTCCTTAGCAGAAATGCTTCGGACTTCTTTTTTTTGTTTATATGTTAACTCTTAACTAAATTATATTCTTGTGTTTTGAGACTATTCTTGACTTCCAAGTACCTCATCAAACATGATTTTGTATGCTTCTGCTTTTTTCTGAAGTGAAAGAGGGTATGCTCGTGATGTGCTTGGCATTCTGTATAGATGGAAGATTTTTCCTTTTATCATAAATTCTGTATTTGTACCCATCTTAGGTTGTTGAATATCAAAGTGAGAGCAAATTGTGTCAGTTGCTTTTTGACCAGTAGTAACTATTGCTCTGCAATTTGGCATTTTTGATAGAAGGGATTCTATGTCTGTCGGTGTTACGACTTCAAGAAATTTATCTGATGCGTTGTCTTGCAAACGTCTAACTGCTGATGCTGTATCAAAAATACCAATACCAATGCTACTTAGGAATGATATTATTTCTTCTTTTAAGTATGTTTTCTTTTTCGTGTCAACAAAATGTAGTGGATTCTGAAAGAATATAAGTCCAAATACTCTCCACATATCATTTGTGAAGTTTGGGTAATACCAGTCCATACACCATCTTTTTTGTTGAGGTGGGAATGAACCTAACATTAAAATTTTTCCATTCTCTGGTAAAAAAGGTTTGAGTGGATGTAATTCTATATCAATTTTATCTTTCATGCTTTCTTTTCTTTAGTATTGCAAAGTTAGTAATTATTGCTAAACTATTAAAGTGATGTGTTAAATATTAATAGATTTGTTAGCAATGTTTTTGAATTTATTCTTAATCATTAAAACTTCCATCTTACTTGGATTTGGAGGTCGTCTTTATGATTATTGTTTATAAGCTCTAATCCTGTTCCTATAGTAGGTCGGTTGAAATATGAAGTATTAGTGAATTTGACTGTTATGAATAATCTACGAACGAGATTCCATGAAGCAAGGAATGTTGTTCGCATTCCATGATAGTAGTATGATGTCATGGCAAATGAGTATAGAAGTGATGGCTCATAGTTTGTTATCCTTGAGTCGTAATCGTCTGTGTGGAAGTATGTGGTAGAAAGATCAAGTCGCATGTTTCTTATGCCTAAATATAGGATGGACTCACTTATAGAATAACCGCGAGATGAAGAGTTTGCGAAAGATATAAAAGAACCTGAAGCTGTGGTTCTTAATGAAAGGGAAGGGGATGCGCTCAAGTTGTATTGGAGTCGAAGATTATGGTTTGTTTTAAAACAAAGTGTAGAAGAGTTCGTTTCTTCCGATTCGTCAGAATTGTCAGTTTCTTTACAGTCTTTCTGTTTTGATTTTATTCTATATCGAAGAGTGAAAGAATGTTTTGTGGAGGGAGTGAAAGTGAGTTGGGAAAGACCTTCAATTCCGTACGAACTTCCATATACTTGATATTTAAGCCATGGAAAGTACATGAGATCGAGATAAGATGAGAGTGATATGTTATTGGTTAGGCTTGTAGCCCATGACAAATATACGCCCTGTTCATTATGTACTGTTGAATTTTCACCAAAAGAACGTGCATTGATGGCGTTATATCTTGCTTGGTATTGTCGATATATGAGCGTGATTGTATTGTAACTGTTTGGTGAGAATTGTAGTTGGTTAATGGTAGCAATGGCAAGTTTGTCGCTGAGAGCCGTTTCTCCAGAAAAGATTAATCTACTGGCACGATATGAATACGAGAGACTTGCTGCAGAGAAATTAGAGCCTTGAGGATTGTAATAGCGATATTGGGTAGATGGTGTGTTGTACTTAGGGGCGAGAGGATGATTAAGGTGAGTGGTAACTGCAGTTAAGGACAATTGAATACTGTTGAGGTCAAGATGAATGTTAGTACCTAAGTCCGTGATTGCGGTATTCCCTTTCTTTGAAATCTCAAGAGCAGTGCGATGAAGTCCGTCTGTTTTGAGTGAAGATATGCCAGAAGAGTCGTTATTAAACGTGGCATCCGTCTTACGATACGAAGCGAAGGCGGATACAATAAACTTTCCATAATGGAGAGTTGTGGCAGCACCTGTAAGATATCCTGATTCGGACGTTGATGAGTGTCGAGAAATACCTCTGTCAATGATCTCCATACTGCTCATTTTCATTGTTTTGCCAAAGCCTGAACTGGTATTGATAACCAGTCCGTGACCAAATGAAACGCGATAGTTTCCAATGATTGCAGAACGAACATGTCCTATATTCTTTATCATTGCGTAACCAGCAAAGTGGTCATCATATCTTTCTCCTGGATCTTTTTCCATTTGAAAACCTGCAAAGAAATGTTCTTGAGAGGAGAATGTATAGCGAAGGGAATGCAGAAGTTTATTGCCTTGATACGTTTTATTAGGATTCTTTTCAAGAACACTATCGGGTACAGAATGATATCCCTCCTTGTTATAAAATGGGATGTCAGTGCGTACGGTAAGTTCGTTTTTTGAATATTTAAGCAGTTTTTTGAGGTCATAATCTTTTTGCTTAACTTCTCCTGCATATATAAAAAGCTGAATCATCTGTCTTTTTTGTTTGTCGAGTGAAGTGATGAACATTAGTTCACCAGTAGAGAAGAGTGGAGAGTGTTTGCCAACATAATACATTATGTCGTCAATTTCATTTTCCGACAAGAAAGGTAGACTATGAAGTTCCTCAGATGTAATGGTATTGATATTTAATGGATGAAGGTGAAGTTCGTATAGTTCTTCAAACATCACAGGGTCTGGAGCGGAATCATCATCCGTGTTGTCAGCCATAATAGAAACGAAATCTTCCCATGTGAACGCATCAGGATTGCTTTGTTGTCCATAGACAGCAAAGTGTGTTGCGAGAGATATGAGAAGTAGTATAATTATTCGTTTCATTGTGAGTTTAATGTTTAAAATAAAAAAAGGGTAACCGCCGTTACCCAACCTTTTGTTAACCTTAAATCTAATACTATGAAAAACACGATGCAAAGGTACGACATTGTGTGATAATGGCAATAATTATGAAAAGAAATTGCAATAGACAAACTGTTTTAATGATTTAAATCATAGTATTGAAACGTAAACAGTAATAATTTTCCATGAAAAACACTTTTGCAGTCAAGTTGCAAAAATTAAGCATTAACTTTGCAAAGTAAATAAAAATTAAGGATTATGGATTATATTATGAACTTTATTGAGCAGATATTTGATTTGGTGAACGAAATGTCACCTTATCTTCTGCTTGGTTTTTTGATTGCAGGACTGATGCATGCCTTCATTCCTAATAGTCTTTATAACAAATATCTTTCAGGAAACACTTTTCGTTCTGTTCTCAACGCTGCGATTTTTGGAGTGCCGCTGCCACTTTGTTCTTGTGGAGTCATTCCAACGGCAATGTCATTGAGACGAGAAGGAGCAAGTAAAGGCGCAACGGTATCTTTTTTGATTGCAACGCCACAGACAGGAGTTGATAGCATCTTTGCCACATATTCATTGATGGGGTTACCATTTGCTATTGTTCGCCCAATAGCGGCTTTGGTGACAGCTGTACTTGGTGGTCAGTTTGTGAATAGTTGGGCAGAAGAAGACGAACTCGTAGAAATAAATAATGGCAATACTGAGAAATCCGTTCATGAAACACATAATCATGAGGAACACTCTTGTTGTGGACATGACCATTGTGATTCAGAATGTTCCGAACATAAACATTCATTTGTTGAAAAGCTCAAAGATGCTTTGAAGTTCGGATTTGTTGAGATGATGGAAGATATTGGCAAATGGCTTGTTATTGGTTTGTTGATAGCAGGTGTAATTACAGTAATAGTGCCTGATAGTTTCTTTGCTGTGTTCAAGGATAACACTTTGATGAGTATGTTATTGGTACTGTGCATAAGCATTCCTATGTATCTATGTGCAACAGGTAGCATTCCTATTGCTGTGGCGTTGATGATGAAAGGATTGACACCAGGAGCAGCCCTTGTGTTGTTGATGGCTGGTCCTGCAAGTAATGCTGCATCAATATTGGTTATAAATAAAGTTCTTGGCAAAAGAACATTGGTGCTGTATCTGATTGCTATTGTGACTGGAGCCGTAGCATTTGGATTTGGAATAGATTATTTGTTGCCATCGGAGTGGTTTACAAGTTCAATTATGATGTCTGACGCTTGTTGTCATGAAGACTCTAATTGGTTCAACATACTTTGTTCGTTAGTGCTTTGCTTGCTTCTTCTCAATGTAGTGTGGATGCGCTTAAATCACAAGAGTGCATGCAGTTGTGGACATTGCCATGATGGTGAGGAAAAACAAAACCATGAGCATGGTTGTCAATGCCATTGTTGTGAGAATGAAGAAGAGCATTGTGAAACACGTACATATATAGTGGAAGGCATGACTTGTAATCATTGCAAAGCTAATGTTGAAAAAGTTATAATGACTGTGAAAGGTGTTGAAGCAGTTATTGTAGATCTGCACACAGGAGAAGCTCAAGTGACAGGTGATGACCTTGATGATAATGAAATAATAAGTGCTGTTGAAAGCATTGGTTTTGCTATTAAATTGTCAAAATAGAATTAAAATATCGTTTTTTGGGAAATTTAACGTATCAAATAATAATTGGTACGTTATTTTTTTTTAACTTTACATGCCAAATTGGTGCGTTGTGCATATATGTTTGTGAAGAAGAGTCGCACCTAACCCCTAATACAGAAAATAAAAATGACAATATATAATGAATTACAAATGGAATTACCAACCTCCGACATCCGAGCAAACGGAAGCGGCAGGGGAGCTGGCTGATGCTTTGAACGTCAGTCCCGTAATCTGTCAGATGCTGATAGAACGCGGTATAGATACCCCTGAAGCTGCTCGTTCGTTCTTCCGTCCTCAGTTGCAAGAGCTACACGACCCATTCCTTATGAAGGATATGGATATTGCAGTGGCGCGTCTCAATGAGGCGATGGGACGCAAGGAACGTATCATGGTCTATGGCGACTATGATGTCGATGGATGTACGGCTGTGGCATTGGTTTATCGTTTCCTGCAGCAATTCTATAGCAATATCGAGTATTACATTCCTGACCGATATGAGGAAGGTTATGGAGTATCGATATCTGGTGTGGATTATGCAGCAGAGCAAGGAGTGAAACTCATTATTGTGCTTGATTGTGGAATCAAGGCAAATGGTGAGATTGCTTATGCAAAGAGCAAAGGCATAGACTTCATTATCTGTGACCATCATGTTCCTGACGAAGAACTGCCACCAGCATTAGCTATTCTCAATGCTAAACGTAAGGACAATACCTATCCTTACCTCGACCTTTCTGGTTGTGGAGTGGGTTTCAAGTTGATGCAAGCATTTGCTATCAGCAATGGCATCTCGTTCTCAAAACTCATACCACTTCTTGACCTTACAGCTGTCAGCATTGCAAGTGATATAGTGCCAATAATGGGCGAAAATCGTATTCTCGCCTATCATGGATTGCGCCAACTGAACAACAATCCAAGTGTAGGTCTAAAGGCTATTGTTGATGTTTGTGGATTGTCAGGCAAGGACTTGACCATGTCGGACATTATCTTTAAGATAGGTCCTCGTATCAATGCCTCTGGTCGAATACAGAACGGTACAGAGTCTGTTACTCTTCTCGTTGAACATGACTACAACAAGGCTGTAGAGAAGGCAAACCTCATCAATCAGTATAATGCTGAACGAAAAGAGTTGGACAAGAAGATGACAGAGGACGCTAATAAACTTGTTGACAGCATACCTGGTATGCAAGACAAGTCTGCAATCGTTATCTACAATGCTGATTGGCACAAGGGTGTTATCGGTATTGTTGCCTCTCGTCTTACCGAGATTTACTTCCGCCCTGCAGTTGTTCTTACTCGCACCGGAGATACAGTGACAGGCTCAGCTCGTAGTGTGAGTGGATTTGATGTGTATAAAGCCATTGAAAGTTGCCGTGATTTGCTTGAAAACTTTGGCGGTCATACATACGCAGCAGGTTTATCCCTTCCTGTTGAGAATGTGGATGAATTCAAGACTCGTTTTGAACAGTATGTAGAAGAAAACATTGAACCGGAACAGACCAAGCCAACGCTTCATGTCAATGCAATGATTAACTTTAAGGACATTACACCAAAGTTCTTTGCAGATGTGAAGAAAATGCGTCCTTTTGGCCCAAGCAATGTCAAACCTCTCTTCTGTAGCCAACAAGTATATGATTTCGGAACAAGTAAGGTTGTAGGACGTGAACAGGAACATATCAAGCTTGAACTCGTAGATGGATTCTCCAATCGCATAATGAATGGTATAGCTTTCGGACAGAGTAGTGAGGCCCGTTATATAAAGACCAAACGCTCTTTCGATATAGTTTATACAATCGAAGAGAATACTCATAAACGAGGCGAAATACAACTACAAATCGAGGATATACGTACTCGTGAACAGTAAATACCTTGACATACTCAAACAATATTGGGGTTATGATTCCTTCAGAGGCATACAGGAGGAAATCATAACCTCTATTGGTGAGGGGCACGACACGCTTGGACTTATGCCGACAGGAGGAGGAAAGTCCATTTGTTTTCAGGTGCCAGCCCTTGCCATGGATGGAGTGTGTATAGTGATTACACCTCTCATCGCCTTGATGAAGGATCAGGTAGAGCAGCTTAAACTACGTTCTATTAGAGCAGAAGCAATATATGCAGGAATGCTTCGTGCAGAAATAATACGTGTTCTTGACAATACCGTTCTTGGAGGAGTAAAACTTCTGTATGTATCACCAGAACGCCTTTCTACAGAACTGTTCCTTGCCAAACTTCAGCGCATACCTAAGGTGAGTATGATTGTGGTTGACGAAGCGCACTGTGTATCGCAGTGGGGCTATGACTTCCGTCCATCATATTTGAAGATATCAGAATTACGAAGATTCATTCCGTATCATGTACCAGTGCTTGCACTCACAGCAACTGCTACTCCTAAGGTTGTTGATGACATCCAAAATCAGCTTGCATTCTCAGAGCACAGAGTTATAAAGATGAGTTATGAACGAAAGAATCTCATCTATGTAGTACGCAAAACTCGCAATAGGAATGAAGAATTACTGCACATAATTCAGAGCATTCCTCAAGGTAGTGTGATTGTTTATGTGCGTAGCCGCAAGGCAACATCAGAATTAGCCCGTTTTCTAAACGCAGAAGGCATAACAGCAATCAATTATCATGCAGGATTGACGAATGCAGAAAAGGATTATCGCCAAACGAACTGGACTAAGAACAGAGTGCGGGTTATGGTTGCGACTAATGCTTTTGGAATGGGTATTGATAAACCTGATGTGAGACTTGTTATTCATTACAGTTTGCCTGATTCGCTTGAAGCATACTTCCAAGAGGCGGGGCGTGCAGGACGAGATGGAATGACGTCGTATGCTGTGCTACTTTACGAAGATGGCGATTCGAGAATTCTGCGTAGGCGCATTGTTCAGACATACCCAGATCCTGAATATGTGAAACGAACATACGAAGATATGTGTTGTTTTCTACAAGTGGGAATAGGCGAGGCAGAAGGGCGCACTTTTGATTTTGCGAGAGGAGAGTTCTGCACTTTCTTCGGACACTTTGCTGCTAATGCAGATAGTGCTTTGAAATTGCTCACAAATGCTGGACACATCAACTATTGCGAGGAGCAAGACTTCATGTCGTCCTTGCATATTTTGCTCGTGAAGGAGGATTTGTATAAGCTTTGGGGGCAGAGTTCTGAGGCGGATACTTTAATGCAAGGCATACTTAGGGCTTATACAGGTGTGTTTGCAGACCATGTTTATATTGAAGAAACACGTCTGTCACATATCACAGGACTATCTGTAGAGCAGATTTACACATTGCTTAAGGAATGGAATCGTAACCGTATCATCGATTATGTGCCACATCGCAATACACCTACTATCACGTTCACTATGGCGAGGATTGAAACGGAACGCATTGTGTTACCTCCATCTGTATATACTGACCGTAAAAGTGACTACGAAACAAGAATAGAGAAGATGCTACAATATGTAGAATCGGAAGATACTTGTAGAAGTCGCTTGCTGCTTGATTATTTTGGAGAAACTGATTCTTCGGATTGTGGGCGATGTGATGTGTGTCATCAGCAGAGACAGAAGTCAGGCGATAATAAGATTATAGATGTCGTGTCTGCCATTCGCCAACTGCTTGCAGACAGGCAGGAGCACTCGATAGATGAAATAGCTCGATTGCCTTACCAACAGCCAATTATTGATAGTGCTATTGCTCAAATGGTTAGTGAAGAGGAGATTTTGGTTGATGGCGGAGTGATAAGAATAACTGATTAAGGTTATTATTCAGAGTCTATTGATTACAGATTTTAGTAAAAGGTTATAGTATTAAAATGTGATAAAAATAAAGGAATATACAATATGACACATCTTGAAAAAGCAAAACAAGCAATTAAAGAAGGTGACATCTTGACTGCGAGCGTAGAAGCCACCCGTGCTATTGAAGAAGAGCCAACAAATTACGAGGCATACGTTATTCGTGGGCAGATTAGTATGGCGTTTGGTGACAAGAAAGGGGCTGCGGAAGATCTTCAGCGGGCTGTTGAATTGAATCCAAACCTACTTCAACAGATGAATGGTGAGTTTAAGAATGACAAAGGTAGCAGTTGTCATTAGGCTTTTTAGTAAGGAAAGTTTTCATTTTGAACATCCTACAATGCCCTCCCATTCTTGTTTAAAATACTACCGCAAGTTTGAATAAAAACTACCTCAAGATTGAGGTCAAACTACCGCATGTTTGAACCAAAACTACCGCAAGAATTAAGTCATTCTTGCGGTAGTTTTTTGATGGTTTACGGAACTATTTTATGTTCTTGCGAATCTTTGTCAAAAATGCTTGCATACGTCCTTCATCCTTAGTGTCGATGATCTCGATGATTTCCTTCATCTCGGCACGAATTTGTGCTACTTGATCCTTTGTGTAAGGATTGAAGAGTATTTCACGAAGCAGGGTGTCATCCTCGCTAAGTACTCCTTGAGCAATCTTCATGTGGCGCTTGAAGGTAGTACCTGGAGCATCCTGATGCTTCATTACTGCTGCAAATGCAAATGTGGAGATGAATGGGATGGAAAGTGAGTAGGCTACAGTCTTGTCATGTTCCTCAAATGTATATTCGCACACATTGAGTTCAAGGCGAGAGTAGAGTTCCTTGAAGAAGCAACGTCCCATAAAGTCACCCTCGCTTATGATTATAGCATTTTCTGAAGCGAGTTTTCCGAGATTTGCGAATGTAGGTCCAAACATAGGGTGCGTACTTACATATCTCATACCAGTCTTTTCGTAGTACTCTTTGAAACCTGTCTTGACAGAAGATATGTCAGAAAGAATACAAGTCTCTGGAAGATGTGGAATGACTTGGTCAAAGACGGTAAGTGTGTATTTGAGACTTACCGCATTTATAACAAGTTCAGGTTTGAACTCATCTATCTCTTCAAGGGTAGTGAAACGCTGTGTGTTGTACATGAAACGAAGTCGTTTAGGATCTATTTCATATACTGCTACTTCGTGGTCGAAACTGAGCAGGTCGGTGAAGAATGAACCCATCTTGCCCGCTCCAAGAATTAATATTTTCATAAAATGTTCTTTACTTATTGATTACTGCCATCTGCTGGTTTACAGACTCCTCATGGATGTGTTCAAATATGCCCTTAATGCACTCAGGGTCGATACCGAGGAGAGAACCCTGAACACCACGCTTGTCAAGAATCTCACTATAACGAGCAGTCTGAACGATAGTCATACCATGTTCCTTTTTGTACTGACCAATCTCGCGGCTGATACGCATACGCTTTGAAAGGATGTCGATGAGGTCGTTGTCGATTTCATCAATCTGCTTACGAAGTTGCGAGAGAGGTTCTGTTGTCTGTCCCTGTTCACGAATAACGAGGATAGAGAGAATGTAGTCGAGGATATCAGGAGTGACCTGTTGACTTGCATCGCTCCATGCCTTCTCTGGATCGCAATGGCTCTCGACGATAAGACCATCCATGCCAAGGTCCATAGCCTGTTGGCAGAGTGGGGCAATAAGGTCACGCTTTCCGCCAATATGGCTTGGGTCGTTTACTATCGGAAGATTTGGGAAGCGACGATGAAGTTCGATAGGAATCTGCCACATTGGGAGGTTGCGGTATATCTTCTTGTCGTAGCTTGAGAATCCGCGGTGGATGGCTCCAAGACGCTTGATTCCTGCACGGTTAATGCGTTCAAGAGCACCAATCCAAAGTTCGAGGTCTGGGTTTACAGGATTCTTTACAAGCACAGGAACATCAACACCCAGAAGTGAATCTGCAAGTGACTGCATAGCAAAAGGATTAGCACTTGTGCGTGCACCTACCCATAGAATGTCGATGCCATATTTAAGGGCGAGTTCAACGTGTTCTGGAGTAGCAACTTCTGTTGCTGTAAGCATACCAGTTTCCTGCTTTACCTGCTGCATCCAAGGAAGTGCCACTTCACCATTACCTTCGAAACCTCCTGGTTTTGTACGAGGTTTCCATACACCAGCACGAAACATGTGACAACCTTTTTCTGCCAGTTGTTTTGCTGTTGTCATTACTTGTTCTTCTGTTTCTGCAGAGCATGGACCAGCTATCACGAATGGACGTATATTGTCGCTTGGTAAGTTGAGAGGAAGAAGTTCGAGAGCCATATACTTGTGATTTTATTGTTATGTGGTTTATTTGTTTTTTGGGGGTGTATTATTATCAAAATACCTTTTTAATTCTTTCTAATGCTTCCTGCATCTTTTCGTCTTTAGCACAGAGAGAGATGCGGAGATAGCGTTTTCCGTTTGAACCGAAGATGAAGCCTGGAGTGATGAATACTCTTGCCTCGTGAAGTACCTTCTCAGTAAGGTCTTCGACATCAGCATATTCTTCCGGAATGCGTCCCCAAAGGAACATGCCCTGCTGCTTTGAATCGAATGAACAACCAAGAGTTGTCATTATTTCTTCTGCAATCTTGCGGCGAGAAGCGTATGTCTCGATGTTTGCATGAGTGTGCCAAGCTTCAGTATTGTCATAGGCTTGTGCTGCAGCAAGCTGAAGTGGACGGAATGTTCCCGAGTCGATATTTGACTTTATCTTAACAATCCATTGTACAAATTCCTTGTTTGTGGCAAGCATACCTACACGCCATCCTGGCATGTTGTGGCTCTTTGACATAGAGTTGAACTCGATACAGCAGTCTTTTGCTCCAGGAATCTGAAGGATGCTAAGGTGTTCGTCCTTGTTGAGAATGAAAGAATAAGGGTTGTCGTTCACAACAACGATGTTGTGCTTCTTAGCAAAAGCAACAATCTTCTCGTAAAGCTCACGAGTAGCACGACCACCTGTTGGCATGTTAGGATAGTTTGTCCACATGAGTTTCACGTTTGTGAGGTCCATGCTTTCCAACTGGTCAAAGTCTGGTTGCCAACCATTTTCTTCAAGAAGGTCGTAGTTCACAATCTGCTGACCAAGAATCTTACTGAGACTTGTGTAAGTAGGATAACCAGGATTTGGTACAAGAACCTTGTCTCCAGGATTGCAGAAAGCAAGAGTAACATGCAGAATACCTTCCTTTGAACCGATGAGAGGCTGGATTTCACATGCTGGATCAAGTTCTACATCATACCAACGCTTGTAGAAGTTTGCCATAGCACGGCGAAGTTCAGGAATGCCGACTGTTGGTTGGTAGCCGTGAGCATCAGCCTTCTTTGCATTTTCGCAAAGCACATCTATAGTCTCAGGAGAAGGTGGCATGTCGGGACTTCCAATAGCAAGAGATATGATGTCCTTGCCCTGAGCATTGAGTTGTGCAACCTCTTTTAGTTTTCGTGAAAAATAGTATTCTTGTACAAGCGAAAGTCGCTCTGCTGGTTGTATCATGTTGTTTTTGGATTTTATTATTTAGTTAAATGGTTGCTTTGCCTTCTTTGTATTCACCAAGAATCTTGAGTTGTTTTGTTAGTGGTCGAACTGCATCAATAGACTGGCGGTAACGTGTGTAGTCATCGTACATCACATCGATGTAGAACATATATTCCCATTCGCGTCCTATAATAGGAAGAGACTGAATCTTTGTAAGATTTATCTTGTAGAAAGAGAAAATGCTGAGAACTTGTGAGAGTGAACCCTCATTATGAGGAAGACTGAACACGATGCTTGCCTTGTTCGACTTGCTTGGTGTGCTGAGTTCTTCTGCCTGCCAAGGGTCACAAAGAACAAGGAAACGGGTGAAGTTGTGCTTGTTGGTTTCGATTTCCTCTTCAAGAATCTTCATTCCGTAGAGTGGGGCAGCAAACTTAGAACAGATGGCAGCATGCCCTCGGAGTTGTCCTTCGCTAATCATCTTTGCCGAGCCTGCAGTATCGTCTGTTTCTACAATCTTCATTTCCTTATGCTTTTTAAGGAACTCACGGCATTGCATCAGGGCTACAGGATGTGAGTTTACTTCTGATATGTCTGCCCAGTCCTCGTCTGGCAAACACATGATAGAGTGACTAATGCGTAGTTTATGTTCACCTACAATCTGCATTCCGCTATCACGAAGCAACTCGTAATTGTGGAGAAGTGAACCTGCTATTGTGTTCTCGATTGCAACGAGAGCAACCACATTTGAGTCTTTCTGCAGTTCCTGGAACACATCCTCGAATGTATCGCAACAGATGAGTTCAATCTCCTCGTCTGGGAAATACTGATGGCTTGCCACATCGTGGAATGAACCAATCTGTCCTTGTATTGCAATTTTTCTCATAAATTAAAAAATCCCGCAATTTCTTGCGGGATTATATTTTGTTATTTATACCTTTATCGTTGCATTGAAGTACTGCACATAAAATCCCGCTCTTACTGTTTGCTAAAGTAAAAGTAAAAATAAAAATATGTGCTGTAAAACGACTTCATTTATTGCTTTGCTTTTAATTTCGATGCAAAAGTAGTCATATTTATTCAAATGGCAAACATTTTGCAAGAAAAATTATGAAATGAGTGATAAAAATGTATAAATTACTGATAAAATGTAAAGATATAGGTGCAAATACAACCAAGTCTGTTGCCATTTGACTATTCTCCAAAACTCAGTTCTGCCATTCTGAGTTTGAAATCACGCTCTGCAATTAGGAGTTTCTCGTACATCTCGTGTACAAACTGGCATTCCTGCATATAATCGAGGAGTGTGATTTTACCAGAATCGAGCAGTTTGTCAAGGTGAGGAGTATTGTCACAACCGTGAATGTGCTTTGAGAAATGAGACACGGTCTCCTGGAGTTGAAGGGCATCATTGTATATGCCTCGGAGTTGAGTTTCGATTTGACAATATGTCTCCTTTTCCTCCATCTGAGCCGCAGCAAGATGAGCCTTTGCTGCATTAACCTTTCTTTTGCCGCTCCAAAGTGGAACGGAAAGTCCGAACGACACACCATGAAGTTGGCCATCTTTTTCTACCTCACTCATGTATCCAACCTTCAATTTTGGTGCCCACTCCTTACGAGCCAGTTTCAATGCGGATTCTTCAGTAGTCACATTTCCTTTTGCAAGACGAATAGCGGAGTGTGCTTCGATATGGTTTGCAAGCCATTCCTCGAAATTCTTTTCAAGAGGTGTGTGTGTAAAGGCTGTGTCGGTTATGACAACATCTTTTCCTCCAATGAGGCACTTCAGCTCAGCAAGAAGGTTATCCCTCATGGCATGGAGTTCACGATATTCAGCATGAAACATAAGCACAGCCTGATGAGCCTTGTTGCGGTCGATGACAGTTGCTTCGCCCTTCTCATACATTTTCTGGTAAGCATCTGCTACGGCTTGAGTCTCTGCAAGGTCGTCATCAATATGGTTCATGATAGCGTTGCAGTACACAACCTCAATACATAGTTTCTTTGCAGTGAGAAGGAGTTCCTGTCGTGCATCAAGAAACTTAAGGTCTGCCACACGGCGTTGTTCCTTTGCAAAGCGTCGTTTCTGAGCAATGACCGTAGGAAAGTCAAATGTTTGAGAGAAGTTAATGTCAAGACGATTTGCCGATTCACCAGTTCCCCACAGATAGTTGACACCAGCCTCAGGGTCTTCAAGAGCTGTTTCTACACGAGTGTCTGCTTTTTCAGCATCACTTCTCATTCGTGCAGCCTCAAGTCTTGGACTATTTTCTTCAATGCTTTTTAGGATGGAAGAAAAGTCTTGGGCTGAGACATTAAGAGAGAGCAGAATGCTGCTCAACATTACTATTACTTTTTTTCTTATTGATGTACAATTCATAAATTATAGGCATTACATATAAATTTAATAAGGTGGAAGTCAGCAGACCTCCAAGAACTACAATAGCCATCGGCGACTGTATCTCATTGCCTGCCTTGTCACCATTCATGACCAATGGAATAAGGGCAAGAGCAGATGTGAGAGCCGTCATGAGGATTGGGTTGAGACGATCCTTCGACCCTTCGATGATGTTGTTTCCGTGTCGATAACGAGATATGAGTAATATGCCGTTTCGTGTTGCTATGCCAAACAGAGTAATGAAACCAATGATGCTTGGAATGCTGATAACCCATGATGACAAAGCGATTCCTATTACGCCACCAATCATTGCTAACGGAAGACCTAACATCACAATTCCTGATAAGGTGAAACTCCTGAACTCTGTATAAAGTAGCATGAAAATGATGATGAGGGCGATTATTGTTGCAAGAGTAAGGATACGGCTTGCTGAACGTGCACTTTCAAACTGACCACCATATTCCAGACGATAGCCCTCAGGGAGTTTTATCTCGTCATCTACCACCTTTTGTATCTCGCTAACTATGCTACCCACATCTCTGCCGCTCACATTTGCAGCAATGACAAGTTTGCGTTGAACATTCTCTCGAGAAATGCTGTTAGGACCTGCAGTAGAAACAACAGAACAAATCTCTTCCATAGCCACCTTACCCGTTTCACCATCTTGTGACCTGGTGTCGATGAGAGCCTTGCGAATACCTTCGATGCTTTCTGTGTATTGCTTTGAGAGTCGCATGATAAGGTCGTAGGACCTTTGTCCTTCATAAATGTCGCCAACCTTAGCTCCGCTGAATCCCATTGAAACCATCTCATTGAACTCTTCCATTGTAACACTATAACGAGCCATAGCAGGTCTGTTAGGCAGTAGGTGCAGCTGAGGAGTCTCAACCTGTTGGTCCACATTTACATCTACCAGTCCCTCGATGCCATTGATGGCGTGCTTGATGTTTTGACCTGTCATGTACATGGTGTTGAGATCTGTACCAAAGAGCTTGATAGCAATAGAAGCTCTTGTTCCACTTATCATGTGGTCGATGCGGTGTCCTATAGGTTGTCCAACGATGGTTGCCACACCAGGCACTTTTGCTATTTGATGGCGAACATCTTCAATGATTTCATCTTGTGAACGTGCCCTTCTCCACCATCCATTCTTTCTCGGTGCAAAGTTCACGTCTATCTCCATTGAATTGGTAGTCTGCGAATGCTCATCAAGTTCACCACGACCAGTGCGACGACTTGTACTTATTACCTCTGGCACCTGAAGGATATGCTCTTCGAGCAAGTGCCCAACAGCATCACTTTCGTCCAGTGAAACGCCAGGAGGACATACCGCGGTAATGGTCAACGCTCCTTCGTTGAAGTCTGGAAGGAAACTGCTGCCAAAGGTAAACATAGTTGCAACTGCTGCTACCAAGGCGAAACCTGTGCAACCGAGAACTATCTTCTTGTTTCTAAGCACCCATTCCAACGACTTACCGTAAGCCTCTTGCATCTTCAATACAAAGCGGCGTTCCTTCTTCTGCTTTGATAGGTAATTTGGATTTGTGAGCAGCTGTCTGCAGAGCAATGGGGTGACAGTCATTGCTACAAGGAGTGACATACCAAGTGCTATGATGTAAGTTATGCCGAGCGGCTTCAGCATCCTCCCTTCCATTCCTGACAGGAAGAACATCGGAGTGAATGCTACCATTACAATGAATGTAGCGTTGAGGATAGAAGAACGAATCTCCTTTGAGGCATCAAAGATGATTTGTACCAGACTCACGCCCGCTGTCTTCCTTTCCTTCAGTCGCTTATATACATTCTCCACATCGATGATGGCATCATCCACAAGACTACCAATAGCAATACACATGCCACCAAGAGTCATCGTGTTGATATCCATACCCATTAGCCAAAGAACAATTATGGTACCAAGCAACGAAATAGGAATTGCCAAAACCGAAATAATCGTAGTACGGAATGAACCAAGAAAGAGGAACAATATAATGATGCAGAGTATGGCACCCTCAATGAGTGCTTCAGCCACATTGTCAACCGATGCCTCTATGAAGTTTGACTGTCGGAACACTTGTGTGTCCATCACCACATCGTCAGGCAATGATTTCCTCACATCATTAAGGTTTGCCTCAATCTTACGAGTGACATCTATTGTGTTGATGTTCGGTTGTTTTGAAACAGAAAGTATAACTGCAGGCTTTCCATTCATCGAACCTGTGCCCATCTTTACGGCTGGAGCAATATCTATATCAGCAACATCCCCCAAAGTAATTCTCTTGTTGCCACCAGGAATAGGTGATAATTTCAGCTCTTCGATTTCGTTTGTCCTGCCAATACCTCTCAGGGCATATTCGTTGCCGTATTGCCTTACCACACCACCTTCACTATTCTGGCTCATGCTTTCGGCCACCGACCTCACATCATCCATAGTCACACCGTAAGTGTTCATTCTGTGAGGGTCGATTCGTACTTGGTATTGCTTGTAGTCTCCTCCGATAATAGTGACTTGCGACACACCTCCAGTAGCGAGAATTGCAGGCTTTATCACCCAGTCGGCAATGCTTCGCAGTTCCATCATTGTAGTCTTTTTGCCTGTCTTTTTCTTGTCATCAAGTTGCAGTCCTACGAAGAGAATTTCGCCCATCACGCTACTCTGGGGAGCAAGTTCTGGTGTGATGCCTTCTGGTAGTTGGTCAGCGAGAGTGACCATCTTCTCGCTAACAATCTGTCGAGCTCTGAACACGTCCATTCCCCAATCGAACTCTGCCCAAACGTAAGAAAATCCAAATCCGGATGAAGAACGCACTCGTCTCACATTCGTAGCACCATTAAGTGCAGTCTCGATAGGGAAGGTAACAAGTCGCTCCGACTCCTCTGCTGCCATTCCTCTACAGTCCGTCATCACCACCACCGTAGGAGCAGTGAGGTCTGGGAACACATCAATGTCCATCTTGCTTGTGGCAAACAATCCCCAAACAACGATGGCTATGACACCCACCAGCACCGCCATACGGTTATGTAAAGAAAAGTATATTAATTTATCAACCATCTCCTAATTCTAATGATTATGTCCATGCTCTGCACTTGCATTTCCGCTATTTTGTAGCATCTTGAGAAGTATTGCTCCCTGCGATACAACACTTTCGCCAACCTTAACACCGCTTTTCACCTCTGTGCTTATGCCGTCTGATGTGCCAACATCTATCTGTCGCTTCTCGAAGAACTCGTCCTCAATCTGAACATGGACAAAGTAACTGCCCATCTCCTCCAGCACAGCACTTGCAGGCACAACAGTCTTTGGCGTTCCGCCCTTAGTTTTGATGTACATATCCACAAACGAACCAGGTACAAGGTCAACAACGTTGTTCACCTCAAACATAATCGGCAAAAGTGGCGACTCTGTACTTGCTTGTCTTCCATAACTCAGCATCTTGCCACCAAGCTCTTCAAGAGTCCAATGTTTGTTGTTTGCATTTCCTCGGTCTATCTTGCTTATGTTGGCATCTACCACATCCTTTAGAATATTATAGTAGCTCGACTGTACTTCTGCCTTTAGTGTCAAGGTCTTGCTTTGTGTGATGATTGCTATCGGAGCACCTGCCGAAATATGTTCTCCGTTTTTCACCATCAGCTGCTTCACAAATCCGCTTCGTGGGGCAGTTATGGTTTGAGTGCCACCATTGAAGTTCTTCTTCAATGCATTGTATGCAGCTTCCGCATTTTTGTATGCAGCCCTTGCTGTCAGCATCTCGCTTTCCACTACAAGCTTGTCCTCGTACAGCGACTTCAATCTATCGTATTCAGCCTTTGCTCTCTGGTATTCTGCTGCTGCCTGCTGTTGCTGTACACTTAAGTTGTTTTGTGCTTCACTACTTCCATCCACACTACAGATAACCTGACCGGCACCAATGCTTGCTCCTTCTGTAAGAGTCTTGCTGCTCAACTTAACAACACCATCTGTTGTTGCCGAAACGACGATCTCATCACCTACCGATGGCATCACTTCTGCTACTGTATGAATCACTTGGCCAATATCCTCCTTTACCACCTTTGTTGTAGCGAAGTCAAGATTGTCTTGCCATTCCTTGTGGAAGTGCACTCCCATAGGATGCATCTCCTCATCATGATCATCCTTTCCTGTCTCATGCTGATGATTGTGGCATCCAATAAGTGCCAGTACACATATTATTAATAAGTATTTATATGTCATAGACTCGGGTAGTTTTTATTTTTTGTGATGCAAAGGTACTACTTTATTTTCGCAATTTGGTTGCAAAATAAATATTTATACCCACTTTTAGGTATGTTTTGCATTTTCAACTCTTACATTTCAAAACTTTTTTCTACCTTTGCCCATTATGAGTTATACATCTTCCGACATATTCAATCGTTCTGCACTCCTTTTAGGAACAGACATCATGTCACGCATCTCCAATACTCGAGTCATCATACTCGGTGTAGGGGGAGTCGGTTCGTGGTGTGCAGAGTGTCTCATTCGCAACGGCATTGGTCACCTAACACTTGTTGATAGTGATACGGTACATATCACTAACTGCAATCGTCAACTCATGGCAACAACCAAGACCGTAGGAATGTCAAAGGTGCATGTTCTTCGTGATCGTTTGCTCGACATCAATCCTGAAGCCGACATCGTTCCTCTACAGACACTCTTTACTCCTGATAATGCACTCGACTTCCATCTTGAACAATACGATTACATCATAGACTGCATCGACTCTCTTCAGGACAAGGCATATCTCATAAAGTACGCTTGCCATCTTGTTCATGAAAATCGCGACATTACCTTCATGAGCAGTATGGGAGCAGCACTTCGTATTGACCCTACTATGATTCGAGTTGCTGAATTTTGGAAAGTGAAGGGTGATGCTCTTGCTCGTGCTCTTCGCAATCGTTTCAAGCGTGACAAGGACTTCCCTGAAAGCAAATTCCTCTGTGTTTATAGTGAGGAGTTGCCTATGCAGAACAAAGTCGTTGGTGAACTCTCCGAGGGTGATGTTATTCATCATAAGGTGCAGGCTAATGGTTCACTCTCTCATGTCACAGCCATCTTCGGCATGACGCTCGCAGGACTTGTAATCAAGAAGATAAATGAAAACTAACTCCGTACTTTCCATCACAGGCTCTGATAGTACTGGTGGTGCTGGTATTCAAGCCGACATCAAGACCATCACCGACCTTGGAGGCGATGCTCTGACAGTAATCAGTTCTGTGACAATCCAAGACAAAGAAGGAATTCACAAGATTTATGACCTCCCAACCAGTATGGTTGTTGGGCAGGCTCGTGGCATCATCTGCAGCCATCATCCACAAGTTGTAAAGGTGGGTTTGCTCCGTGATGCAGAGACTATAGAGGCTCTCGGTAATGAGATTATAGCTTGTCGCAGTATAGTGTGTGACCCTGGTGTACTTTCCTCTCATGGTTCACGCCTCATGTCCGATGAGGCAGTACATTCCTTCGTTCGTAATCTCATTCCTAAATCTACTCTCCTTATGCTTCGCCTTGAAGAGGCAGAAATCATTCTCTCCACCCACATCAATTCAGATGATGAGATGCTCCATGCTGCTCATTGTCTCACCGAGATGGGGGCAACATGGGTTCTGCTCCGTGGAGGTAAGTACTGTGAAGGCAGACTTACAGCCCTGCTCTATGGTCCCGACACAAGACAGTTCTTTACATCATATAATATGGAAGGATGGCAACGTCATGGAGTAGGAGGAGCACTTTCCTCAGCCATTGCTACACGTCTTGCTATTGGTGATGATATGCAGTCTGCAATCAGTAATGCTCATTCCTATATACATAGTCAGGTAGTATATGCCGTAGCTGATACCCAGAAGATGCGCCCTGCCGACATATACAACCAGTTCATGTCACTTATCGCCGCACACTATCAAGAGGCACACGATGTGACATATTATGCTTCTCAGCTTTGCATATCCACTCGTTATCTCTCCCAAATCACAGGTCGAATGGTGGGCAAGTCTCCGAAGCAAGTCATCGATGCCTACATAATGCAGCAGGCTCACACCTTGCTCGATACCACCCGTCTCACTATTCAAGAAGTCGCATTCCGTCTTGGTTTCTCATCACAAGCCATGTTCTCCAAATTCTTTAAGAACCAATGTGGATGTACACCTTCTGGAAGACGTGGGTAACACGATAACGATACTACAAATCTTCAGTATTTCCTCGATAAAATTCGAGAATCTTCTTGCGGAAGATAAAAGTATATTGAGCTTGGAGAGCTGTGCTCTCTGCCTTGAATAGTTGAGTCTTGGCATCTTGATATTCTGTAGCATTAGCCTTGCCATGCTCATATTTTGCTTCCATAAGTTTGAAAGATGTGCGACTACTTTCAAGGGCTGTCGCACTGCTCTGGCATTGCTTCTGTGAAGCGATGGCATTGTAGTATGCCTGCTGAATCTCCTTATAGAGTGACTTCTTTGTCTGTTCCATCTGCAACTGCTGATTGTGGAGGTTGAGACGAGCAGAACGTACACTGTTGCGTGTTTGGAAACGGTTGAAGATTGGTACAGATAGATTTAGTGATAGATACTGATTGAAGTTGTCCTTCATCTGTTGTCCAAATTTTGGTCCAATGATACCGTTCGACTTATAGTAGCTTGTGCCGAGTCCTGCTCCAAAACGGACAGAAGGGTAGTAACCTGACTTAGCAAGGAGAATGCTCTTCTCTGCACTCTTTACACGTAATTCCTCAGCCTTGATTTGTGGTTTTATGCCCATAGCATCGGCAAAAATAGCGTCAGGAAGCGGAAGAACAGCCTGACTTGCATCACCTACCTCTGGACGGGAAACATCAAAACCTTCTGGAGTGGAGAGCTCGAGAAGTTGTGAGAGTGTAAGCAAGGCGAGAGTGTATTGGTTCTGTTGCTGCGTAAGTGATAGTTCATCATTTGCTTGTGCTGTACGAATCTGTGCAAGGTCTGCCTCTGCAATCTTCTTGTTGTCGAAGAGAATCTGCATTCGGCGAGTCTGTGCCTTACTGAGTTCAACCTGCTTTTCTGCTACGGTAACGAGGTCTTTCTGGTAAACGGCTTCGAGGTATGCAGAGATGACATTGAGAGCAACACTTTCGCGTGCTTTGTCGAGGTCGGCAAGAGTTGCCTGAAGGTTGAGGTTCTTCACCTGAATGTCGTAGTAAATCTGACCGCCAGTGAATATTGGCACATCAGTCGAGAGACCGAATGATGTGTTCTGGGTATTGCGATTGGCATAAGTATTGTCGATGGTCAAGGCACGACCAAATGAGAAACTTTCACCAGCACTACCGTTGAGACTTGGTAGGCGTTGAGAACGGGAGGTGTTGAGCGATATCTCCTGTTGCTTCACATTATCCTCTTGCTGCTTGATGGTAAGGTTGTGTTCAAGAGCGTGACTGATGCATCGCTGAAGAGTCCAAGCCTCCTGTGCATGAGATGGGAGTGCAGTGAGTAGTGCCGCACCAATAAATATGAGAGGTTTTATCATATTGCTGTGTGTGAGTTTTACTGTTCTTTTTCTTCATTAATGATTTCGATACCACGAACCTTGTCGCCCACCTTGAGTCCTTTCTTGATTTCAATGAAGATGCCATCACTGAGACCAGTAGTGACAGGGCGACGCTCAAACTGCTGCTTTGGCTTGTCAGAAGTGAGAACATATACGAATGCGCTGTCACCACTGAACTCGATAGATGCCTCAGGCAGAGAAATAGTTTTGTTTGCACGTTCAAGTACAATTTCAGCATTTGCACCATAACCAGAACGGAGTGTTCTGCCTTCAGGAACGGATATAGCAGCCTTGATTTCAAATTGGTTGGCACCATTCGACTCAACTCCCTTTGGAGATATATACTCAAGTGTAGCATCCATGCGGAGGTCCTGAATGGCACCAACAGTGATGACTACTGGCATTCCTTCGCTGATGCGACCAACCTCAGTTTCGTCGATATTGCCACGGAAAATGAGATTGTTCATGTCGGCAACTGTAGCGATAGTTGTACCATCATTGAATGAGTTGGAAAGTATGACAGAGTTACCCACCTTGACTGGTATGTCGAGTATGAGTCCATCTACAGTAGAACGAACGAGAGTTGTTGACATCTTGGCATTAGAGAGTGAAACTCCTTCACGAGCAATGTTGCGAGCATCCTTGGCTGCTGTGAGTTGTTGGCGAGCGTTCTTGAGTGCCACCTCAGACTTCTCGTATTCTTCAGCACTAATGACTTTTTGTTCGTAGAGAGCCTTCGAACGGTCGTAGTCGGTCTGTGCCTGGCGGAGTGATATTTCTGCCATACGAACCTGGTTCTCTGTATTGCTGAGGGTGGTCATCTCAGGGATGACCTTGACCTTAGCGATGATTTCGTCCTTAGTAACCATCTGTCCTGCCTCCTTGTAGAGTTCTGTGATGATACCAGATATCTGAGGTTTGATATTTACTTCGTCTCGTGGAACAATCTTACCTGTCACAATGGTTGTCTTGACAAGGTCGCGGAGTTCGACAGTGTTGATTTCGTAGAGTGTTACCTTTGGTTGTGACTTCTTGTATAGGAACACGAATGTTCCGATGAAGATGGCAATGATAAGGGCTATGCCTGCCCATTTGAGATACTTTTTCATATTGTTATTGTTTTATTTTCAAATTCTTCTATTCCTCCCTCATCGCATCTACAGGTTTGATATTCATTGCCCTTAAAGCAGGAGCAATACCGGCAATGACTCCGAGAGTGCTGAGAAGGAGTGCTGCACCTATAGCTACGCCAAAAGATATCTGGAATTGGGATTCATACTCTTCAACCAGAGCACTATTCTCCATAGCTTGAAGGATGAATACCGCAAAGGTTATGCCAAACATGCCGGCTGAGAGGGTAAGCACGATGCTTTCAGACATAATCATGGTTAGTATGTCACGAGGTGTAGCACCAATAGCACGACGGATGCCAATCTCTGTAGTGCGTTCCTTTACTGTGACAATCATGATGTTACTCACTCCGATAGCACCAGCTATGAGAGTACCGAGACCAATCATCCAAACAAGGATATTGACACCAGTAAATAGGTTGTCAATGAGAGAGAAGACTGCTTCTGTGTTGACCTTGAATATGGCCTGTGTGTCATCGGGGTGAATGAGGTGATTGCGCTTGAGAAGTGCTTCAACTTTGTACTGAACATCAGACATCTTGAATTGTTCTTTTGCCGTCATGCAAAGGATGTCAACACGATTGCCACGGTTGTACATCTGTTGCATTGTGGAGTATGGAAGATGGACCATTGTTGTTGCATTTCCACCAATACTGATGCCTCCGCTACCCTTACCACTGACACCTACAATCATGTAACTGATGCTGTCAATCTGTATGAATCGACCACATGGACTGGTGTCTTTTCCAAGTGTAGGAAAGAGTTCCTCAACGATGCGTGAACCAACGACACAGACCTTGCGGTGTTGTACAATGTCAACAGAGTTGAGGGCACGCCCAAACTTTATCTTTGGATTGTCAACGAGGTTGTATTCTGGATATTCGCCAGACACTTGAACACCAATGCTGAAGTTGTTTGCAATGGCACGAGCGGACCATTGTCGGATACATGGAGTGCAGGTTTCAATCTCTGGGATACAGGTCTTGATACGATTAACATCATCGAGATCGATATTCCAGTGACGACCTTTACGAAATCCCTTGTAAGCCATGCTTGTCTCGCTGGAGAACATGAAACCCGAGTTGCTGGCAAAGCCTGCAAAGTTCTGTGCAAGCATAGACTCCAAACCACGACCTCCACCCATCAGCAGGATGAGCATAAACACACCCCAAAAGATACCAAAGGCAGTGAGGAATGTGCGTGTCTTGTTCTTGGTAAGAGAATCAAATATCTCCTCCCATTGGTCAAGGTCGAATATGTTGTTAAATGTATTTTTCATCCTCTGAGTGCGTCAATAGGTTTTATCTTAACGGCTTTTCTTGCAGGGAAGAACCCTGCGAGTGCGCCTGCTATTATTATAACTAATGTGGCGTTGATACAAGTTGAGAGGTCAACCGTAGGGTTGAGGAACACTTTTGTCTGAAACATACCGACATCCATTGTTTGTCCTGCAACGGACATGTCCATCCATTCGCAGAACAGAATGCCTAATAGCATGCCGATATATCCGAAGATAGATGTGATGACGACACTTTCGAGCATTACCATTCGAATGATGCTCCAAGGGCGAGCTCCGATGGCACGTCGAATACCAAACTCACGAATGCGTTCTTTGACAGAGATAAGCATGATGTTGCTCACTCCTACAATTCCGCTGATGAGTGTGAGGAGACCAAGCACCCAGAATGCTGTGTGGAGGATGTTCATTGCTTTGTTCATCTGTATGTTGTCACCAGCCTGATTGTGAATCCACAACGCACGCTTGTCATCTGGATGGAAACTATGAATGTGACTTGCAGAACGGATGTACTTTGTCATGAACTCTTCCATATCCTTTTCTGTAGGTATGTCCTTAATGTTCATGGTTATCTGGTCGATATTGTTGCCACGATTGTAGATTGTGGCAATGGTAGAGAAAGGAGAGTAGAATTCACTTGAACCACTCATCTCATTCTCCTTGAAGATACCTACCACCTTGAACATGATGCCAGAGACGTTGAGTTCCTGGCCGATAGGTTGTTCGTGGTGCTTGAACAGGTCTTTGGCATTCTTGCTACTAATAAGGATAACCTTTCTGTTCTGTGAAATATCGACTGCATTGATGAAGCGTCCCTGAAGTACCTTGATAGCTTGTGATTTAGCAAAGTTTGGATATACTCCATGCAGTTCGCCTGATATGAATTCAGAACCATTACTGATGATGAGTCCAGATTTGCTGCAAGTAGGAATGACATGAGTGACATTCTCCTTGAATGACTGCTCTGCCATGCTCACATCGCGGTTATCCAGCCTGATGGCACGTCCCTCCTTCACTCCTTCAAAGGGCATGGTTGTTCTGCCTCCGTACACCTTTATGGCATCGAAGGCAAAGTCCTTGAGATTGTACTCAAAGGAGTGAATGAGCCCATTGCCAGCACCCTGAAGCACGATGAGCAGGAAAAGTCCGCTGGTCACGGCAAATCCTGTTGCTATAGTGCGCAGTTTGTTGCGGCTTAGTTCTCCGAATATCTCTTGAAATAAATCGAACATACAATACTATTACTCATCTACGATTTGACCATCAACAATATGAATAAGGCGTTCTGCCTGAGCTCCCACATCGTGTTCATGAGTGATAAGCACGATTGTCATGCCCTGACGATGAAGTTCCTTGAGCAGTTCCATAACTTCGACTGTAGTTTTGCTGTCGAGTGCTCCTGTAGGTTCATCGGCAAGGATGATTTGTGGATGAGTGATTAGAGCGCGAGCTATTGCCACACGCTGTCGCTGACCACCAGAAAGTTCGTTTGGATAATGATGTGCCCAGTCTTTCAGTCCAACCTTCTCAAGATATTCAAGGGCGAGAGCATTTCGTTTGCGTCGGCTGACACCTTGATAGAAAAGAGGCAGAGCCACATTCTCCATAGCGTCCTTGAACGAAATGAGGTTGAAGGACTGGAAAATGAATCCAATCATACGGTTGCGGTAGTCCGCAGCCTTTGTCTCGCTTAGGTTTTTGATAGGAGTGCCAGCAAGGGTGTATTCGCCTTCATCATAGTCGTCGAGAATGCCAAGTACATTGAGCAACGTACTCTTTCCCGAACCTGATGCTCCCATGATAGCCACAAATTCTCCCTTGTTGACATGGAGATTTATCCCTTTCAAGACGTGCAAGGGCTGGGCACCCTTGTACGTCTTGTGGATATTAGTTAGATTTATCATAGCCCTTAATATATAAATAAGGAGTAGAATGTTTGTTTATTTGATTGTAGTCTTATTCTTTACTTCCAATTTGCGGGAGTCGATACCGCCAATAGGACCTTCTTTCTTGCGGAGAACATTACATTCACCCTTGAGTTTGATGTCGCCTGCACCAAGACACTCTGCTGTGAGTTCGTTGCACTCTACATCAAGGTCAACATCACCAGCTCCCTTGACAGAAATCGCTGCATTTGTACACTTAACCTTAGAGTCGATGTCGCCAGCACCCTGAACAGAGAATTTTGCATTTCCCAGACATGTGGCATCCTTAATGCTTACATCACCAGCACCATTAATGTTGATGGCGAGATTGTTGATGGACACGGACTTGAGGTTGATGTCACCAGCTCCATATACATCAATACTGAGGTTTTCTGTCTGTGAAAGACTGTCTGCTACTGATATGTCGCCAGCACCATAGAGGGTGATGCCATTGAGTGAAGGGGCTGTGATGAAGACTGTGATAGCAGGAGTGTCTTGGCTGATGTTCTTGTTGCCTTTTTCCCATGAGAAACCTTCGAGGTTGACAACGAGTTCGTCGTTGTTCAGGAAGAACTGATAATTCTCTATAGCCTTCTCATTGCCCAAGGCACGAACAGAACAAGAATCGCCCTGAGTGAAGACAATATCCACTGCTCCACCAATCTGTATGCTTGAGAAGTCGGTGATGTTGATGTCCTTTTCCACTACTTTTCCCCATTTCTCTGAGTCACGATATTCGTGCTGAGCCTTCATCTCTTCCTTTGCAAGAGATGTCATGTCCTTTATTTTCGAACTGAAATTGCAGCTTGATAGCGAAAGTGCTGCAAGTGTTGCTATAAATAATGTTTTTTTCATAATGCTAAATTTTTAATAAGTTCTTCTGCACTAATGCCGAGAGTGTTCATTTGCCGTGCCAGATCGGGAACTGTCTGCTCAAAGAATTCCTGGCGACGAATCTTGAGAATGCAATCCTTTGCACCGCTCATCACAAAGTAGCCAAGACCACGCTTGGTGAAGATGATGTCCTGAGAGCAGAGCCAGTCATAGGCTCTCATACAAGTGTTGACATTCACCTCGACCTTGGCTGCAAATTCTCGAACTGAAGGAATGCGGTCTTCTTCAGGGTAGAGTCCATGAAGTATCTCGTCCATCATGTGTTCGGCGATTTGCAAATATATGGCTTTGTTTTCTTTAAATTCCATTCTTAAAGGTTAATTATTGTTAGAAACGATGAATTTGTATGGATATATTCACGTTTACATTTATTTATTTATGCGACTTGTAATCTGCGCCTTACAATAGAAATGGTAACTGCCCCAGAGGAGTAGTGCTGTGAGTGTTGTAAAGATGATGGCTGCTGTCCAGAGGAAATGAATCAGAATGTCGGAACCACCTTCAGCATATATGTCGATGTTGTATCGGTCAATATGACCAAACAATGCTGCCACAGCGATGATGATGAAAAGTCCGAAAATAAGAAGGACAATGTGGGTAAGTCTGATGTTGTACTTGTATTTCAATGAGTTGCCAAAGATATAGGCGGCAATCTGTGCACTTACCATGGTGAAAAGAGCCATGCGAAGGGAAATGCGAAAGCTTGGTTGATTGAACACAAGTCCTGCTGCACCCCTTGTGAATGGAGTTGCATCATCTTCCCCAATGAGAATGAAGGCGTATTTTGCCACTTCGAGACTGTGTGAATGAGCAATCTTTGTACCATAAGCCACGAGGTTGGCAATAGCAACCACAGCATCGGCAGCAAGGACACTCACTACACATACCAGGAATCCACCAATTACAGCAATAAGCACATGCCATGTCCATCGTTCAAGGTTGGATGCTGGCATAGTGAGTTCTGTTATTCTGCCCTGTTTGTTGCGAAGGTTATGGAATGTATAACCACCAAAGAAGCATAGCATGGTTATGCAGAAAATATAAATCATGGTAGAGGTAAAGGGGGTGTTGCCAGGGTCGCTAACAAGACGAATAGTGTCAAAGGCTTCATCCTCAGTCATGCCTTCTGTATATGAAGCAACGGCAAATGCTGCTTTGAACTCCAACAGTCTGCTTACAAATCCCATGATGGCGATTCCTACAGAACCAAAGATTGTGGTGAGAGCTATATTGCGATAGAACGACTTGTTGATTGTATAGTCGTATTTTCCAAAATTAAGGAGATTGGTAGTATTCATGTGGATTAAGAATTAGAGTTGAGACATTTCATGAACAAATCTTCGAGGTTGACAGGTTCCTCCACGTTGATGCGGTCGTTGTAGAGCACACGGTTGTCATCAATAATGGTGACATGGTCGAGGAGAAGTTCTACATCACGAACCTGATGGGTAGAGATGATGATAATCTGGTCATCACGCATTCCCTTAGCCACCACTTTGCGGAACTGGCTCTTGCTTGGAATGTCGAGTCCGTTAGTTGGTTCATCCATCAGGAGGAGCTTGGTGCGAGCAGCAAGAGCCACACACATATATACCTTTTTCTTCATACCCATCGAAAGGTCACCAAGATTGATATCAGTAGGCATATCGAATGCTTCGAGACAATCACGAAGCACCTGTTCGTCGAAGTTTGGATAAAACGGTTTGATCGAATTGACATAGTTCATGAGTGGAGTGCTTGGAAGGTTGTATTCTTCTGGCACAATAAACATGTCTTTCAATGTTTCTGGCATACGGAGGTGTGTCTCGACTCCGTCCATTGTGATTGTTCCCGACTTAGGACGAAGGAGTCCCATGATGAGGTAGAGTAAGGTACTCTTTCCTGTTCCGTTCTTGCCAAGGAGTCCGTAAATGCCTCCTTCGCTAAACTCAAGATTCAGTCCATCGATGACTGATTTGTGTCGGTTGTAACCGAATGTGAGGTCGTTAATCTGTAACATATACCTATTATATTATTAAATGAATATCTTGTCAATTTGTATGATTGTATTAGTGTAATACTTAAATATGACACTGCAAATGTAGTACACTTTATTCATTCTACAATGCATTTCTATGGTGTTTAACATTTATTTAACACTTCATCTCTCTTTCTTGATGCAAAAAAATATTGTTTTTAAAAAGGCTTTAAAAGTCCACTTTCTTCACTTGCAACATTGTACTAATACATCGAAGGGCATCTCCTTTCGCTACTTTTCTCTGTTCTACCTAATGTTTGGCAAATAAGATAGTATATCTTCTGCAATAAGATAGTATATCTTCTGCGATAAGATAGTATATCTTATTCGCTGATTGTGCAGACGATTCGCATCGAAGGTCATATTTGTGTGACTTCATCGCTCCCTATGCCGTTTTGCAAGATACCTATAATCTTTGTTCTAAGTGAACAAAGTGGACTTTTAAAGCCTTTTTAAAAACAAGAAATTTTCTTCAAACCACCCCTACCATCACCTTTTAGATCAAAAAAAATGTTGCACCCGACTAACACAGCCGAGTGCAACCAAACATTTACTAACTCATAGTAAAGACTCTGTACGAGTCGGAAACAATCTCAATATTACTAACTTTAATTCAATTCATTAATTCCTTAAACGATTCCTTGAGCCATCATGGCATTTGCAACCTTCATGAAACCTGCGATGTTTGCACCTTTCACATAGTTCACATAACCATCAGCCTGCTTACCATACTTAACACATTGTTCATGGATATTATGCATAATGCCATGAAGTTTTGCATCCACTTCCTCTGCCGACCATGAGAGATGCATAGCATTCTGACTCATTTCAAGTCCACTTGTTGCCACACCACCAGCATTCACAGCCTTGCCAGGGGCATAAATCATCTTGTGCTCGATGAAAGCGTCGATAGCCTCTGGAGTACAACCCATGTTGCTGATTTCACCAACACATATACATCCATTCTCAATGAGTTGCTTTGCGTCCTCACCATTGAGTTCGTTCTGGGTAGCACATGGAAGAGCAATGTCGCACTTCACTTCCCAAGGACGCTTGCCAGCAACGAAGGTGCTTCCAGGGAATGTGTCAGCATAAGGCTGACAGATGTCATTTCCACTGGCACGGAGTTCGAGCATATATGCAATCTTCTCTGCGTTCAAACCATCTGGGTCGTAGATGTAACCATCAGGACCACTGATAGTTATGACCTTGGCACCAAGTTCTGTTGCCTTAGTTGCCGCGCCCCATGCTACATTGCCAAAACCGCTGATAGCTACAGTCTTGCCCTTGATGTCGTAGCCATGAGTCTGGAGCATTTCGTTTACGAAGTAGAGTCCTCCGAAACCAGTTGCCTCAGGACGAACAAGACTACCACCGAAGGAAAGTCCCTTACCAGTAAGTACACCACTCCAGTCTCGAGTGAGCTTCTTGTATTGTCCGAAGAGGTAACCAACCTCACGAGCACCAACACCGATGTCGCCTGCTGGAACATCAACTTCAGGACCTACATATCTGTAGAGCTCGTTCATGAATGCCTGGCAGAAACGCATCACCTCAGCATCGCTTTTGCCACGAGGAGAAAAATCGGAACCTCCCTTGCCTCCACCCATTGGAAGGGTAGTGAGTGCGTTCTTGAATGTCTGTTCAAAACCTAAAAACTTAAGAATACTCAGATTCACACTTGCATGGAATCGCAAACCGCCCTTGTAAGGACCGATGGCACTATTGTACTGAACACGGTATCCGATGTTCACCTGCACTTCGCCCTTGTCATCAACCCAAGGCACACGGAAGGTGATGATACGTTCTGGTTCCACGAGTCGTTCGATGAGTTTTACACGCTCAAACTCAGGATGCTGATTGTACACATCTTCTATAGACATCAATACTTCGTGTACTGCCTGAAGATACTCCTTCTCGCCTGGATGCTTCTGCTCCAGATTCTGCATGATTTTCTGGATATTCATAGTAATATAGTATTAAAAGGTTTTTATGTGTGGTTTTAAGATGAAATTGACAATGTGTCATTGATTTTGCCTCAAAATTAGGAAAAGTTTATAATGTTACCTATAGAAAATCATAGGAATTTGTATATAAACTATCAAAATGATAGTACAAACAAGTTTCTATACCTTGATTTTGCTAACTGCACTTGACAAAATGAAAGAATCAATTCAAGTTAGTCCTTAGTTGCAGTCGTGATTATGGATATGAGAGTACAATATTTTCCTAAAGAATGCATAATCTGCCTTGTTTTGTTATCGTAATTTTTACGAAAAATAGTACTTCACAACGTGATTTTTTAGGTGATTTCATCAGCAAATAGTTGAAAAAGTATCGTTTTTTGCAAAAAAGTTAATAAAGTTTAATGTTGTTTCGTTTGTTTTATTTATTTTTGCACCGTATTATTCCGTTTTGTGGTCTGTTTGTATGGACTTCGGATAAGGTGCAAGAATAAATGAAATATTATAAATAACTATTTTTTTTAACTAACTTTTTTACCTCAAAACATCCAAGCTTATGAAAACAAGAATTTTGTTTTTGATGGCAGTTTGTCTCCTTGCTGTATCTTCAGCATTCGGACAAAACCGCACAATCAAGGGTATGGTTGTATCTGCAAGCGATAATGAACCCCTTATGGGTGCCGCTATCGTTGAGAAGGGTACTTCTAATGGTGTTGTTGCTGACATCAACGGTCAGTTCACTCTCAAGGTGTCGAACAACGCAACTCTTGTAGTTTCTTATGTTGGCTACAACACTCAGCAGGTGAAGCCAGCAGGTTCAAATGTCACTATCAAATTGGTAGAAGACTCAAAGGTTCTCAACGAAGTAGTAGCAATCGGTTACGGTTCGGTTCGTAAAGAGGCTGTTACTGGTTCTGTAGCTTCTGTAAGTTCAGAGAAGTTGATGGAGAACCCACAGACAAACATCACTCAGGCTCTCCAGAGCCGTATTGCCGGTGTCGAAATGACACAGACAAACTCACAGCCAGGTGCTGAAATGCAGATTCGTATTCGTGGTCAGCGTTCGCTCTCAGCTTCAAACGACCCACTTATCGTGCTCGACGGTATTCCATTCCTTGGTAACCTTTCGGACATCAACCCTGCAGACATCAAGACTCTCGACATCTTGAAGGATGCTTCTGCAACAGCCATCTACGGTTCTCGTGGTGCTAACGGTGTTATCATCATCACTACAAACAAGGGTGTTCAGGGTACTCCTGCACGTGTTACTTACAATGGTTATGTAGCTCTCAAGACTCTCTTCAACAAGGTTCCTATGATGAAGGGTGCTAAGTTTGCTGAGATGCGTAAGCTTGCTGGTAAGTATGGCAACGGTCTTGATGAGGCTGATGATGTAGATACAGACTGGCAGGATATGTACTACCAGACAGGTGTTTCTCACAACCACAACTTGACAGTTTCTGGTGGCACAAACGGTGGTAGCTACAGCTTTGGTGGTGGTTACACTCACGATGAGGGTGTTATCCCAACTCAGGCATTCAACCGTATCTCTCTCCGTGCTAACATCGAGCAGAAGGTAGGTAAGTACTTCAAGTTCGGTCTCTCTACTACTAATAGTTATGGTACGCGCGAGGGTATGCAGATTGGTATGTACAACATCCTCCAGATGTCTCCAATCACAAATCCTTACAATGCTGATGGTTCTTTGAAGCGTGTTGTTCACATGTCTTCTGACGATGTTGCTATCGTAACTAAGGACCTCTACAATGCTCACAAGGCTGACTACCTCCAGCATGGTAGCAGAATGGGTTCTTTCAACACTGTATTCGGAGAAGTTGAGTGCCCATGGGTTGAAGGTCTTAAGTATCGCGTAAATGTTGGTCTCAACTATAGTGGCGGCAAGACTGGTAACTTCACTGGTAAGGGTGTATTCAATGTGAATGAAAACGAAATTTCTTCTGCTTCACTCCAGCAGACTGAATACAAGAACTTTGCAGTTGATAACCTCCTCACATACGACCGCACATTCAATGAGAAGCACAACCTCAATATCACTGGTCTCTTTGGTGTTGAACAGACTCGCTTCACTTCAAACCACATGAGTTCTCGTGGTGTTCCTGAAGCATTCCAGTACTTCAACATTGGTTACGGTACTCAGGATGTTACTGTTAACCCAGGCAATCAGCAGTACTGGCAGGCAGGTCTCGAATCATACATGGGTCGTGTAATGTACAACTACGATGACCGTTACATGATTTCTGCATCTGTTCGTCACGACCGTTCTTCTCGCCTTGCTCCAGGACATCAGGGCATCACTTACCCTGCCATCTCAGCAGGTTGGAACATTGCTAAGGAAAGATTCATGGAGAATGTAGGTTGGGTTAACAACCTCAAGTTCCGCGTAGGTTATGGTCAGACAGCCAACCAGGCTATCGCTCCTTACACAACTCTCGGTTCACTCGGTACTACTCCTTACAACTTCGGTGACCTCGGTGACCAGTCATACACAACAGGTTACTACATCACTAAGCTCGGTAACAAGGATCTTGGTTGGGAATCAAGTGAAACATACAACTTCGGTCTTGACTTCTCTCTCTTCAACGGTCGTCTCTCAGGTACTCTCGAGTACTACATGATGTACACTCATGACCTACTCCTCAATGTAGGTCTTCCAAGCACAGCAGGTGTATCAAGCTACACAGCAAACGTAGGTAAGACTCGCAACCGTGGTTTCGAAGCTACTATCAACGGTGTTATCATCGAGAACAAGAGTGGCTGGACTTGGGAAGCTGGTATCAACCTCTCGGCTAACCGCAACAAGCTCATCGAACTTGCTGATGGTAACCAGAGAGACGAGGCTAACGGCTGGTTCGTAGGTCATCCAATCGATGTTATCTACGACTACGAAAGGGTTGGTCTCTGGAACAGCGATGACCCAGAGTTCGAACATCTCCAGACTTTCGAACCTGGTGGTAACGAAGGTATGATTAAGGTTAAGGGTGGCTACTACACTCAGGCTGAAGCTGATGCAGGTGTAATTCCTGAAGGCAAGCAGATTGGTGACCGTCGTGAAATCAACTCTTACGACCGTCAGATTATCAGCATGGAACCTAAGTTCACAGGTGGTTTCAACACTCGTCTCGCTTACAAGAACTGGGATCTCAACGTTATCGGTGCATTCCAGTGTGGTGGTAAGCTCATCTCTACTCTCTATGGTTCAAACGGTTACCTCAACATGTTGACAGGCCGTCGTGGTCAGGTTGACGTTGACTACTGGACTCCAGAAAACACAGAGGCTAAGTATCCAAAGCCAGGTGGCATCCAGTCGGG
>CALBJW010000072.1 GCA_937893145.1 uncultured Prevotellaceae bacterium
ATTAGGCTTCCAATGTAAACAATCTGCATATAACGTTATAAAGTGTTATGTATTAGTATTATACGGATATTTTCAAGGTTATTATAAATTCGATAAAATTCTTTTTGTGTCACAATAATGTCACAAATTGGGTTTTGAGTTTACATATTAACGGGTTGATGTGTGGACATTGCAACGACGGATGTAGGTTTGTGAATTTGATATTGGATAAATGAGAGGGAAAAGAAAGATAAAAGATGTCCCAAATGCAATTTCTATCATGCACTAAGGCAAGTTTTTTCATGCAATTAGCATCTTTTAAGTGTGAAGTTGTACTGTATTTCAAAAAAATGTAGTATTTTTGCAGTTGCAAAAGTTATGCGTATAAGTCAAAAGTAAGAATTTAATAACGAATCAGTAATGATAGATCTTAGAAATCCAAAGATGGAAGACTTCAAGCATATTGAAGCTCCTGTTCGAGAGTCTGCAACTCGAAAGACCTTCGCTTCTTTCTATAGGGTGAAGCCTGGTAGCTATGTCATTCCGCGTACTGAGCATAAGGTAACTAAACTTCCAGAAGGCATTTTATGAGCACATTCAATAAAGAGTATGATGGTCTTGCAGATGCCATCATAACGAATGCAATCGTGATGCCAGCCGTTGAACTTAAGGACGGAGAAAAGTTTCCTCCTTATTATTATACGGACAATGCAGCATGGGACACCGGAGCACAGTTTACCTTTATTTCTCCCAGGGTGGTGGAAGCATTAGAACTTCAACCATACCGAGAGGGTGAAATTATGGGTATCGGGGGTGATCAGACAGCGAAAACATATATGGTTCATGTAGGTCTGCCCAATGGCTACCTGACTCATGATGTTGAAGTTTATTGCAGTGACATAGATGATTATGACATGCTAATAGGTATGGACATTATCACATTAACCGATTTTTGTATAACAAACAAAGACAAGAAAACAAGATTTGCATTTCGAACTCCATCAGAGGGAGGAATTGAATTATAACATATTGAAAATATAGAGCTTCACGGCTCTTGTTCTCTTTCAAGTGAATACCGCCAACATTCAACCATCGAGAACAAGCAGAACGGGAAGTTCACGTCATAGGGCGTGGACTCATTCTTGCTTGTTGATGGAAAGGCCACTTGGCGGTAGCCTACTTGAAAGACAAGTCAATGAAGGGTTTACGCCCTTCTTGAATAGAAACAAATTATACAAACATATGAAACGAATCATAACATTTTTCTTGGTTGTATTTACAACCATTACTGGCTATTCGCAAGAAGGTGCATGGACAGGAGAACTTGATTTAGGCGGAACAAAATTACCTCTGGTGTTTCATTTCGACGCAGAAGAATGTACTATGGATTCTCCTTCGCAAGGTGCCAAGGGTATCAAAGCTGTGAAAAGCTATACTCCAGAAGGTAAAATCAAAGTGGAGATTCCCGTGATAGGGGCATCATTTGAGGGATTCGTGGTGATGAAAATGATCACAGGAACTTTTACGCAAGGTGGAGCATCGCTTCCTCTCACGCTAAAACCAGGAGAGATAAAACCTAACCGACCTCAAACACCCAAAACGCCATTCCCATACGCTACAGAAGAGGTCACCTTTAAGAGCCAAGATTCTCCCACGGAAATCTTTACACTTCATGGTACTATCACCTTGCCGGAAGGTTACACAAAAGATACTCCTGCTTTGGTTATGGTGACAGGTAGCGGTCAGCAGAATCGTGATGAAGAGATGATGGATCATAAGCCATTCGCTGTAATAGCAGATGCTTTGGCTCGTCAAGGTATAGCGACACTTCGCTTCGATGACCGCGGTTTCGATGTGCCGTCATTCCCTTATATGGATTATACAGTAGCCAATCACAAGAACGATGCTGCTGCCGCCGTTAGTTTGCTTCGCGAACGCTTCAGTAAAGTTGGTGTGATAGGTCATAGTGAGGGTGGGACTATAGTATTCATGCTTGCAAGCGAAGGTAAGGTTGATTTTGGTGTCTCTCTTGCAGGCATGGCTGTTTCGGGTAAAGAGACACTTTTAGAACAGAACCGAACCCTCCTTGTATCAGAAGGTCTTTCCTCGGACGTGGTGACGGATTTTTGTAATGCTTTAAACAAAGCTTTTGATGATATGGCAGCATACAAATCGGCATCTGAAGTCGACACAAGTAAGATTCCTGTAAATTTAAAAGCTAATTTTGTAGCAGCATTAGGAAAACTTTCGACACGTTATATGCGAGAGTTTTTGAAGGTTGATGTACGAGGCGTGCTGCCAAATATCAAATGTCCTATCCTTGCATTGAATGGCAAAAAAGATACTCAGGTTAACAGTGCAGTTAACCTTGATGCTATTGACAAAGGGCTTGTAAACAGCAAGCATGAAACAGTAGAGTTTGACGAATTGAACCATTTTTTTCAACACTGCCATACGGGACTTCTCTATGAATATCAACAGATTGAAGAGACATTCGCTCCAGAGGTCCTAACAAAAATAGTTGCATGGATTAAATCGTTATAGTAATGTATTACTATATGCAAATCCGCACACTCAAGATTCTTTATTTGTTTTGAGTGTGCGGATATTCGTTTTCAAAAAAACTAAAAATCCTTATTTGTAAATCCATTAGATTTTCGACTATGAATGCGAATCACAACATCAGCAGTGAACACTCCGTATTTTCCTATTATTTCATCTTGTCATCCCATTATTTTGCATAAACCTTTCAATTCTCCAATCATATCTTCCTTCAGCAACAGCGTTCAAATCTTTAGCAATAAGTCTGACAGCTTGTTCTCCAAGATTTCCAATACTTTTTGCTAAATGCAACAGCCATGCAGCAATCTTCATCCAGACATTCTTGTCGTTTTGTGAGAAGTTCGTCATAACCATTTTGATTGCAGCACTCTGGTCGTCATGAAGGAAATCTTGATGACCGCCTCTTCCATCATTGTTGTTGGCGTATGAAATCAATGAGTCAACCGCATACTTAACGGTTTGGTCGTTCTCATACATTACCTTGTCAAGATAATCAATCAAGTACTGCTGCCAATCTCTTGCGCTTCTCCATGTTTGGAGATCGTCCAAAGTATTGTTGTATCTGCCTACGAGACCATTGTACTTCTCAACGAGTTCGCTATGTTTTGTTTTTAGTGACTCGTATTTTTCCAGATTCCGCACAATAATAGCTTCTGTCTGATCACGTTCCATCTCAAACTCTTTCTTTTCTGCCATCACTTTGTCCCTGTCTCGCTCAGCAGAGATCTTCTCAGACTTGGCTCTGACGATGGCGTTATCAATGACATTCTTTTCTGCAACAGCAATTGCCTTGTCATGTTCTGCAGATTCCTTCTCTGACAATGCTTTCTTAGCCAATGTCTCAGCCAGTTCTTTCTCTGCAAGAGTCTTGGCTTTCTCGTCCTCCAACATCCTTTTCTTGTTCTCTTGCTTGTGAATAATGTAGTCGTTTCGCTCCAGATGTTCAAGGTTTGTTTCCGACTTGGAAGTGCCTCTTACCATCTGCAATGTCTCAGCCACCATGTCCTGAAGTTCGCTCATATCCTGCGCATTGAGTTTCCATGACTTGCCAGTCGAGTGATCCATCCAGTCCCAGAGAATGTGGGCATGATAGTTTGGCACCCATGATGAAGGATCCTCGGGATTCTCGTAGTGACCTTCGTCACGATGGATGTAGATCTGGATTGCTGTGATGCCCCACCTCTTTTTCACTTTTTCGCAATAAGTTTGCAGCTGCTCCATCGTGGTGTCAGCAATGATGTTCACAACACTCTCTCTGATTGGAGAGCTTCCTTTGCGGATGCCCTCCTTGCCGTTTTTCTTCTTGATAACGACATCCTTTTCCTGCATGGCTCGCCCAGTCTTCTCTTTGACCATTGCCTTAATCTGGTCGTAGAAGGTCTGGAGGTCAATGCCATCCATGAGAGGTGAGACATAAGACTCATTGCAGTGGGTGAGATCCATGCGAATGTATATCTTATCTTTGTTGATGGCGTTGAGGTATTCCTCGTCACGGCTGTTGTGAGCCTCGCTCTTGGCAATGTCGCAGGGCTTCACATGGTCTGATGCTTTAGAATCTGCCATATCTATAATTTGGTTGTACGCTTGATGCGTGGTTAAACATTGGCTTCGCCTGTCAGTCGGGTTATCAGGGCAGAGCCTTGATTGGAGGGTGCAGGGAGAGAGTCACTTCC
>CALBJW010000073.1 GCA_937893145.1 uncultured Prevotellaceae bacterium
CAGTAGTAACCCTGGAGTTTGAGTACGGCTATGATATCGATGTGTTGACAAACAACGTACGTGATAAACTGGATATGGTAAGCTCTGCATTGCCAGATGCCTGCCAGAAGCCATATATCTTCAAGTTCTCTGCCGACATGATTCCTATTGTCATGTTGTCAGCTACAGCTAGCGAAAGCCAGTCAGCTCTCTACAAGATCCTGGATGAGAATGTAGGTAACCCATTGGCACGTATTGATGGTGTGGGTACTGTAAGTATTGCCGGTGCACCTAAGCGTGAGATCAATGTTTACATGGATCCTAACAAGATGGAGGCTTACCATGTAAGTGTAGAGGCTGTAAGTCAGGCTATTGCATCAGAGAACATGAACGTATCTGCCGGTTCATTTGATATCGGTAGCAACACCTATACCCTGCGTATCGAGGGTGAGTTTGACACACCTGCAGAGATGAGCAACATCATTGTGGCTCATGCTGCCAATGGTGCTGCTGTCTATCTGAGAGATGTAGCTCGCATTGTGGATAGCTTGGAAGAGCGTACCCAGAAGTCATTTACCAATGGCCAGCAGGGTGCTATGATCATTGTGCAGAAACAGAGTGGTGCAAACTCTGTACAGATTGCCAACAAGATTCATGCTGAGCTTCCAAAATTGCAGAAGCAGTTGCCACCAGATGTGAAGCTGGGTATTATTGTTGATACCTCTGAGAACATTAAGAACACCATCAGCTCTCTGACAGAAACTATCTGTTATGCGATGTTGTTCGTAGTCTTGGTTGTATTTGTATTTTTGGGACGTTGGCGTGCTACTGTCATCATTGCCATTACCATCCCAATGTCTCTGATTGCCTCTTTCATCTATCTGTATGCTACAGGAGGTTCTCTGAACATGATTTCCCTGTCCTGTCTCTCTATTGCGATTGGTAACGTGGTGGATGATGCCATCGTAGTCTTGGAGAACGTGACAACTCATATTGAACGTGGTTCCGACCCTAAGCAGGCTGCTATCCACGGTACCAATGAGGTGGCTATCTCTGTAATTGCTTCTACTTTGACCATGATTGCCGTGTTCTTCCCATTGACCATGGTCAGTGGTATGACTGGTGTGCTGTTCAAGCAGTTGGGTTGGATGATGTGTGTCATCATGACAATCTCCACTACAAGTGCCCTCTCGTTCACACCAATGCTCTGTTCGCAGATGCTCAAGTTGAAGAAGAAGGCTAAGACTCTCCAGCGCATCATGTCTGAGGCTAACTGGTATGCTATCATCCCTTGCCTCATTGTTACTATAGGTGCATGTATCTATGGTCTCGCAGCTCACAGCACAGGTGCACTCATCCTGAGTCTCATTGCACTCGTACTTCTCTTCGTGTTTGGAGGAAACGTGTTCATCGGACTTCTCGACATCATCGACAAGGTTTACCGCCGTCTTCCATTCATCCATTGGCTCGACATCCTCGATGCATGGTACGAGAAGAAGATCAACTGGGCGGTTCGCCATCGCTGGACAGTCATCGCAGGCTGTTTCGCACTCTTCTTCGGTTCTGTCGTTCTCATGAAGGTGGCAGGTATCAAGAGTGGTTTCTTCCCAACCAACGACTCTGGTCGTGTAAGTGCCACACTCCAGCTTCCTATCGGTACTCGTACAGAGAACGCGCAGGCATTGGCTTCTCAGTTTGCAGAGAAGTGGATGAGCCGCTATGGTTCCGACCTCACATCATGTAACTTCACCGTAGGTCAGGCGGGTGATAACAACACATTCGCTTCGCTCCAGACAAACGGTTCACATATCATCTCGTTCAACCTGCAGTTCGTTCCTTCTACCGAACGTGACATCTCGCTCGTTGCTATCTGTGATGAGATGCGTAAGGACTGTAAGATGACACCAGAACTTGATAAGTTCCAGGTTAACCTCGGTGGTGGTAACTCCGCTATGGGTGGTCAGAGTGCCGCAACATTCGAAATCTATGGTTACGACCTCGACGAAACAAAGCGCATCGCTGATGAACTCTCCGAAAAACTCACAAGCTATGTAGAAGAAGGCGAGACAGAACCTATGTTCTCACAGGTTAACATCTCTCGTATGGACCCTCAGCCAGAACTTGTAATCGACTTCGACCGCAACAAGCTCTCTACACTTGGTCTTAACATGAGTACAGCCGCAACAAGTGTTCAGAACCTCATCACAGGTTCGCTCATGTCCTTCTATCGTGAGGATGGTGAGGAGTACGACATCCGCGTTCGTTACGAAGTGGAGGACCGTATCAGCATCGAAGACATCGAGAACATGTTCATCCCAACTCCTATGGGTGGAAGCGTTCGTGTTAGAGATGTAGCCACAGTTCGTGAGTCTTCTATCTCTCCAGCCATCGAGCGTAAGGACCGCCAGCGTATCATCAGCGTTACAGGTATCTTGAAGGAGGGCTACTCACTCTCAGATGGTGTTGAAGCAGGTCGTGGCATCTATGAGAAAATCGAACACCCAACCAACATCACCATTCAGGTAGCAGGTTCATACGAAGACCAGCAGGATTCCAACCGCGACCTCGGTATGCTTGGTGTGCTTATCCTCATCCTCGTCTATATCGTGATGGCAGCACAGTTCGAGAGTCTCACATACCCATTCATCATTGCCCTCTCTATCCTCTTCGCATTCTCGGGTATCATCCTCTCACTCGTCTTGACAGGCACAGAGCTCAACATCATGTCTATGCTCGGTTCTATCATGTTGATTGGTATCGTAGTGAAGAACGGTATCGTGCTTATCGACTACACCCAGTTGCTCCGCGAACGAGGAGTGGGTTACATCCAGAGTGCCGTACTCGCAGCTCGTAGCCGTCTCCGTCCTATCCTCATGACAACCCTCACCACTATCCTCGGTATGGTACCAATGGCAGTAGGTCAGGGTGTAGGTGCAGAGATGTGGCGTCCACTCGGTATCAGCATCATCGGTGGTCTTACCGTGTCAACCATCATGACCCTTATCTATGTTCCAGCCATGTTCTGTATCTTCGGAGGTGTAGGTGTCAAGAATCAGCGCAAGGCACTCCGCCGCCAGCGTGAGATTGATGAGTACTACGCACAGAACAAAGACCAGTTCACACATAACAAATTGAATAAGCATAAGGATTAAATATGAAATCAGTATTTATCACATACGACCAGGCACACCAGGACAATGTCATCGATGCACTCAACGAGTGCAGTGCCCGTGGTTACACATACTTCCAGGGTGTTGGAGGTCGTGGTTCCGTAAAGGGAGAACCACACCTCGGCACACACGCATGGCCAACCATGAACAGTGCCATCATCTCCATCGTCGATGATGAGAAGGTAGATCGTCTTCTCTCCATCCTCCACAAGTACGACGAAGAAAACCCACTTCTCGGCTTGAGAGCTTTTGTTTGGAATGTGGAAAAAAGCGTGTAATCAAAAAAGGAGCAGTCAATTTGACTGCTCCTTTTTTGATTAAGTGAAGAGTGAAGAGTGAAGAGTGAAGAGTGAAGAGTGAAGAGTGAAGAATTTGCTTCCGCCTTGGTGCAAGAGGTGTTTACACTCCGCAGAGAAAGCAAACGGACATCCTCTTCCGGTAGGTTATCCCAATAGGACATCCTTTTCCGGTAGGAAATTCTTCACTCTTCACTCTTCACTCTTCACTTCGTTAACCACATCGAGTGGTTAACGAACTGCAATCGCCTCAATCTCCACCTCAGCGCCCTTAGGGAGAGCAGCTACAGCGAAGGCTGAGCGTGCAGGGTAGGGAGCCTCGAAGAACTCGGCATATACCTCGTTCACAGCAGCGAAGTTGTTGATGTCAGCGAGAAGCACAGTGACCTTAGCCACATTAGCCATAGTCATACCCTCCTCAGCGAGGATATTCTTGATGTTAGTGAGCGACTGGCGAGTCAATTCCTTGATGCCACCCTCAGCAAACTCACCTGTAGCAGGGTTGATAGGGAGCTGTCCGCTCACATAAACTGTTCCATTGTTCTCGATAGCCTGACTGTATGGTCCGATAGCAGCAGGCGCATTCTTTGTAACGATTGCCTTCATAGTTTTCTAAGTTGATTTGTTGATATATAATTAATATATGTGCAAATGTACGATTTTTTTAAATAATATTATATGTTTTCCCCAATAAAATCCTAATTTCTAATTCCTAATTCCTAATTTATTCTTACCTTTGCACAGGATAAACCAAAAAGAATAACAAAATCAACACATCATTATGGGAGGTTTTTTTGGCGCTGTATCACTTGAACCATGTGCAGCAGAACTGTTCTACGGAACAGACTACCAGTCACATCTTGGCACAAGCCGCGGTGGTATGGCAACTTACAACAATCAGACAGGTGGATTCTATCGAGCAATCCACAATCTTGAGAACACCTATTTCCGTACACGCTTCGAACCCGAACTCAGCAAGTTCGAAGGAGAGAGCGGTATAGGTATCATCTCCGACACAGACGCACAGCCAATGCTCTTCAACTGCCATCTTGGACGCTTTGCCATTGTTACAGTAGCCAAGATTAACAATGCAGAAGAGATTGCAACTCACCTCCTCGAAGAGAATATGCATCTCTCCGAGTTTAGTTCAGGCAAAATCAACCCAACAGAACTTATCGGACTCCTCGTCGTTAAGGGCAAGACCTTTGTTGAGGGTATCGAAAACGTCTATAAGCATGTCAAGGGTTCATGCTCACTCCTCCTCCTCACAGAGGATGGCATCATCGCAGCACGCGACTTCTGGGGTCGTACACCAATCATCGTCGGCAAGAAGGATGGAGCGATGGCAGTCACAAGCGAGAGCACAGCTTTCCCTAACCTCGGATACGAAACATCATACTATGTAGGTCCAGGCGAAATCGTTCGCCTCCGTCCAAACGGCATGGAGCAGCTTCGCAAACCAGAAGAGAACATGCAGATATGCTCCTTCCTCTGGATTTACTACGGATTCCCAACATCATACTACGAAGGCAAGAACGTAGAGCAGATGCGCTACGATACAGGATTTGCAATGGGTAAGGCAGACCCTACCGAAGTCGATTGTGCAGGCGGCATTCCTGATTCAGGACTCGGCATGGCAACAGGCTATGCAGCAGGCCACGGAGTACCATACCAGCGTGCCATCTCAAAATACACCCCTACATGGCCACGTTCCTTCATGCCAGTCAACCAGTCTATGCGTAACCTCGTAGCCAAGATGAAGCTCATCCCAAACAAGGCAATGCTCGAAGGCAAGCGCTGCCTCTTCTGTGATGACTCCATCGTGCGAGGCACACAGCTTCGTGAGAACACAAAGATTCTCAAGGAACTTGGAGCAAAGGAAGTACACATGCGTATTGCATGTCCACCACTCATCTACGCTTGTCCATTCGTGAACTTCTCAGCATCAAAGAGTGAACTCGAACTCATCACCCGCCGTGTCATCAAGGACTTCGAATCAGGCAACGACCAGGCAACCATGCTTGCCGATGTCCCACAGACCGACAATGTAGATGTCCCAGCAGACCGTCTCAAGGCATACTCCACAACAGGCACACCAGAGTACAACCGCATGGTAGCCGAAATTGCCAAGCGACTCAACCTCGACTCCCTCAAGTTCACAACCATCGAAAGCATCATCGAAGCCATCGGCCTCCCTAAGTGCAAAGTCTGCACCCACTGCTTCGATGGAAGCTCGTTCCATACTATCAAATAATACCGCACGCTTATTTAAGCGACAATAATAAACAACAAACAAAAACAGGACCCGAATCATCGAGTCCTGTTTTTGTGTTATTAGGAACAAAAGTATTACTGCTATGATAAACAAGAATATAAGGTTGTTTTTTGTTTGCCTACGGCGTACCGTATAACCGTAAGCTCGACGACCGAAGGGGAGTCAATTAACATTAATTAGCCGTATAATTTTGTCGTTTAATCGCGTAAGCGCTTTCGAGCTTGATGAGAAAGAATTTTTTTGAATTCGTTTTTGAAGCGTAGCGTTTCGTTTTTGTTTAGTTGATGGAGTATAACATGAGATTGCGATGCAATCGAAGTAAATATATCGAGGCACAAGTGCCTCTTTATGCCTTCCAAAAACGAAACATCAACGAAAGACAACAACGAAATCAAAAAAAATCAAACGAAAGCGTAGCGACTCAAATGATCTCAAATGGATGTCTCAAAAACCGCCATCTTAGTTCATCAAATCGCTACGCTTTCGTTTTATACTCCTACTTTACGATCCCAGCCGCTACTCCCCTCCTTTGGAGGGGATGGGGGAGGTTTCATAACAAGGGCAAGCCTTCCTTGCAAACCGATTATGCCCCACCACCTGAGCATCAGGGAACCTAACGTGCAGCACATTCACCAGGCTGTCCATCGCCACCTTCTGCTCCTCAGTCCGAGTATCACAAGGCCTACCACGAGCATCAAGACCACCCTCGTAGCAGATGCCGATAGAGTTGGTGTTATGCCCCTTGCAATGGGCTCCCACCATCCACAGAGGACGACCAGGTTCGACTGTACCATCACGACGGATGACATAATGATACCCAATCATACGCCATCCCCTCGCCCTATGCCACTGGTCTATCTGCTTTGCACTACTCGTCTGGTTCGGTCGAACTGCCGAGCAATGAATGATGAAATAAGTTATTACTGAAATAAGATACATAGAAGATTGATTTTAAGGTTAGTTAAAGATTTTGAGTAGGATTTTGAGTGGATTTTGAGGAGCAAAGCGACGACCTCAAACTATTCGACTCATATATTTGTGGAAAGGATTTTAAGTAAAGATTTCAATTATTAAAATCAAAACTGAAAATCAAGCCAAAAATAGAGGAGCATTTTTATAAGTGGTCGCTCCGCTCAAAATCCACTTAAAATCTCTACTAAAAATCCGTGTCAAGCATCGCTGCGCTTGTCCCACATCCTACTCCCCTCCCTTTTAATGGGAGGGGCAGGGGGAGGGTCTTTTTTTTACGCGCCGTATGCCTGTGCCTTTGCCTCAGCAGCATCCTTCTTGGTCATCACAAGGTT
>CALBJW010000074.1 GCA_937893145.1 uncultured Prevotellaceae bacterium
TTCGGCCAGGCTCTCCTGCTTATTCGTTTTAAGTAGAATTGACTTGACTTTGATTATTAAGCTCGTCCACCAATTCGGCGGACGTGCTGCCTTGTCTATTTAGTTGCAGTCTGTCAAAGATCGATTAGATAGTGCTTCCGCAAATCTACTTCATAAGGTTCTGAAGAGCTTCATGGAGGTTAATTTCCGAAAGCGAGTGCAAAGGTAGGGAGTTTTTCACAATTGACCAAACGTTTTCAAATCTTTTTTCAATAAATTCTCATTTTGTAAGGCAACGAGAGTATTATTAGACATAAAAGTGTCGTTTTTGAGAGAAAACACAAGGGTTGACCACATAAAAGACATCGATTTGTCATTAAAGACAAAAATCAAAGGCTGGCTCCAACATTGAAGCCAGCCTTACGCGTACATTATATATTAAGAGCGATTATCGCTTTGGAAGTACAAGATACCAAGGGCGTCCAGTCATCTTGTCCTGCCACTTACTTGAGCCGATATTGACCTTGTCGTCATAAGTAGCCTTAATGTACTCAGGAAGAGTGATTGCACTTGCATTGAACTTGCCTTCCTGAATCTGGTAACGCATGAGGTCATAGAAACGATGACCTTCAAACATACCTTCGAGAGCCTCCTCGTCAAGGATAAGCTGCGCTACACGAGCCTGACGCTTTGCACGAACTTCTGGAGAAACAAGATACTCTGCATTAGCCAATTTTGCAGCTTCATTCTTAGCGATGACAGCATCACGAATCTCAACTGACTCTTTCCAAAGAAGAGAGTCCTCAGCAGTTGCCTTCTTAGGGAGGAATACTGTATCAGGGATTTCTTCAAGAGCAATAAGATGAGACTTTGTCTCTTCATCATCAAGATAATACTTTGAATTGAATTCTGTATCACCCGAACCAAGAGAATGGATACCACACTGCATAATATTTGCCTGAGAATCTGCTGGTCTATCAGACTCATTTCTTCTAACGTTCTTCTCTGCAACATCAAAGACGTTAGATGGCCAAATTACGAATGAAGAAGAAGTCTTACCATTGAGTTCTGCATCTTCATTGTATCTTGGTTCCATGAGAGAATATCCACGAGTCTTAATCTCACAGAGACGATCGAACTCATCCTGTGAAATAATATTGCGATTATCCATAATTCTATTAGCCAAACCATAAGCAAGAACTGCGTATGCTGTCTCAGGGAAACCTGCACGGTTAAGAGCTTCTGCGAGGTGGAGATAAACCATTGCATTACGATAGTAAGTAATGTAAGCATTCTTCTTGTCAGAAGTCAAAATCAAGTCACCATCAGCCCACTTAGTAATTGTTGACTTCATATCATTGAAATCACTGTTATACTTACTTGCAGAAATGTTTGAGGAAGTATTATAGTTAGAATAGAGACGAAGGTCACCTACCATCAAAGATGGATTTGGGAATGTTGAATAATCATTCTTGTCTTTTGAGAAGTAGAGAGTATCGCGAGAATTTGCATTGTTGAACTGATAGAAACAGTAGTCCTGACCAGCAGAAATATCCTTAAGACGCTGAGAAGGTTCAACCCATGGATAATAGTTGTTAGCATACAAAGAATTGAATACTACACGAATGTCTGATGTTGTACCATAGTAGTCAACAGTATCACATGGAAGAACACCACACTGCTCATAGAGACGAGTTGTACCCTTACCTACTCTGCTGAAACTAAGGCTATAGCGATTAGAGTACGAATCCATTGAAGATTGGTGTTCTCTGTCATACCAAGAGACGTCATAAGCAGAAAGACCTCTATTTACACCACGTTCCTCGTTAGGGAAACAAAGATAGTCATGGTAAAGTCCAATTGCATTGTAATAGTCATCCTGGCTACCAGTGATAGAACCTCTCCAGAGATAGAGTTCAGCAAGAAGTACACGAACAGGGATGAACATGTTATCATAAGTTATATCATTCCATGTCTGCTCACCGTACATTGGACGGAGACCATCATTTTCTGACATATCAGGATAAGCGTTAAGGTCATTAATGCAGAAATCAAGAATTTCCTGCATACCAGCCTTCTTGCCAGATGCTACGATTTCCTCTGCTCCATCAGCAGTAAGTACTGGTTCTGTCACAAAAGGAACATTTCCATAAATCTTAGCAAGTTCGAGGTAGCACCAAGCACGGAAGCACTTTGCTGCACAAATTTCTTTTGCATAATAACGCTGTCCATGAGTAATGAGGAGTGAATCCACATTAGCCAAATAGATATTACAGCTATTGATAACAGCATAGTAATCTACAGGTTGATTGTAAACATTGTTTGTACTGATGTTGTTATTGCTGAGCTGCTGAACATCAACAGAAGCAACTGCGGGATTTACATCAACAAGGTCAGCACGAATTTCGCCCAAAAGGACTGTTCGGTCTGCAAGTTTCTGCATACGCTTCACAATGCCCATCATCTGATACAAAGTATCCTGTGGAGCGAGTTCTGTTGTAACCAACTTATTGTCAGGAGTAAACATGTCCTCGCATGAAGTAGTGGCTGCTCCCACTCCAAGCAGGAGCAAGCCACATGATATAATTGATCTAAATTTCATGATAAATGCGAATTAGAGGTTAATCTTAACACCAAGATTGAAGCTGCGACCTGATCTGAGGAAACCTGCATCGATACCCTGCATAAGAACAGAATTGCCACAAGAAACTTCAGGATCTGCGCCAAGGTAATCTGTAAGAATGAAGAGATTGTTAGCAGCACCCCAAACTGTGATACCCTGAATGTACTGGTTCTGAACAGGAATCTTATAAGATACTGTGATATTCTTCATCTTGAGGTAACTACCATCCTCAATCCAACGATCTGAGAAACGGCTATTGCCCATTGGGTCGTTATAAGTAAGACGTGGAATGTCAGTTACCTGACCTTCTGCTATCCAGCTACGTTTAAGAGCTGTTGTCTTATTGAGGAACATACCGCTGTTCTCAAGGAGTGCACGCTGATAGTTGTAAACATCATTTCCGAGGCTATAGTTGAAACCTGCAGAAACAGTCCAATGCTTGCCAATGTAGAAGTTGAGGTTGATGTTACCATAGATGTCTGGAGTTGGATCACCGATAACCTGACGGTCAGCTTCAGAGATGACACCATCACCGTTAGTATCTACGAAACGCATATCACCAGCACCAAAGTCCTTTCTGTTGCCAGCAGCATCAATAATGCAAAGGTTATCCTTAGCAGCATCAGCAGTTGTAGCGTAAACACCATTTGTCTTGAAACCATAGAATGAACCAGCAGCACGACCAAGTTCAGAGAGGATTGTTGCACCATACATATTAGTCTCGAAAGACTTCTGGTTTTGTGGCAACTTAGTGAGCTTGTTCTTATAGTGACCTACAGATGCACCGAGTTCAAACTTGAAGTTCTTGTTGTTAACAACCTTTGCCATGAAAGCAGCATCAAAACCTTCATTTTCAAGAGCACCATCATTTGTGTAGTAGTCACGAAGACCTGATACATAAGCAAGAGTGCCAAGAGTAACGAGGTTGTTAGTCCAAGACTTGTAGTAGTTGAACTTAAGGTTCAAACGATTGTTGAGGAAGTTACCCTCAAAACCAGCATTGAGGCGGTTAGTAGTCTCCCAACGCAATGTAGTGTTACCGATATTAGAAAGACCGATAGAAGTTGTATTGTTGTTGAGGAGAGCAGCATTTGACATGTAAGTAAGAGTTGCAGAGTTGTCGATTGCATCATTACCTACAGATTCGAAACCTGCATTAATCTTGAGCATGTTGACACCACGATTTGGACGGAACCACTTTTCGTTAGTCATCACCCATGAACCCTGAATAGATGGGAAGAGACCCCATGCAACACCGAAGAGCTTAAGACCAGACTTCACTTCATTACCGAAACGTGAAGAAGTCTCCATTGAGAGCTGACCAGTGAGGTAATACTTTTCCTGGTAGTTATAGTCGATATTAGCATAGTAAGCAAGAGTACGCCATGAAGTATCAGAACCATAACGATACTTAGACTTCTGAGCAGTACTGTTGTTTGGAGTCTTATCGTTACCAGTGTTATCACCAACGAGATAAGATGAAGTGAAAGTGTCGTTCATGAAACGAACACCACCGAACAACTCAAGGCGATGAGCTCCATTTGGAAGGATAGCCCAGTCTGCACGTGTGTCTGAGAACACAGCATTGTGCTTAGTGTAGAGAGACCACTTAGAGTTGTCAGTCTGTGCTTCACTACCCGGAGTATAATATACTGGCATACCTTCGATAGGAGTGAAGTAGCTCTCATCGAACGACTGCATAGTGTAAGAGAATCTTTCCTGAACAAAGAAGTTACGAGTAGGCTGCCACTTTGGAGTAACTGCGATGTTAATCATTGTACAGTCTGTGAAGTTCTTGTTCTTAGCCTCACCATTCTTCAAGATAGCAGCAGGGTTTGCAACAGATCCCTTCTTACCAAGTACCTCATCGAGATAAGTATCAGCATCAGAAATATACGATGTAACCTTACCATCTGTTGAGAAGTCGTATGGTGAAAGGAATGGAGCCTTACCAAGACCGAGGAAAGAAGTAGATGCACATGAGTTCAAATTGAAATTAGACTCAAGACCGTCGCTACGGAGGTCACGAGTTACGTTAGTGTAACTTGCATCGAACTGAGTAGAGAACCACTGGTTAAGAGAGATGTCTGTATTGAATCGGATGTTGAAACGATTAAAGTCATTGGCCTTAAGTGTTGACTTAGCATCTGTGTAACCTACAGAAAGGTTGTACTGAGCAACTTCGTCACCACCCATGATAGAGATACCGTAGTTCTGAGTCCAAGCCTCACGATAAACCTGATCTTTCCAGTTAGTATTATTATGGTACATATTATAATAATAGTAACTTGGGTCAGTATTGAGGAACTTAAAATCCTTGAGCTTAGTATCTGTAGTACCAAGAAGCTGAGCAGCAACACCACGATAAGACTCTGCATCCATCATATCCATAGTCTTTGGCTGGAGTTCGAAACCACCATTGATATTAACATCAATGCGAGTAGCCATAGAAGTACAACGCTTTGTGTTGATGATGATTACACCATTAGCAGCCTTAGCACCATAGATTGCTGTACCATTCTTGAGGACTTCAACGCTTTTAATGTCTTCTACATTGATAGACTGAAGAAGATTGTTAAAGTAACCTGTATGCATCATCTTAGTATCGTACATCTGGTCATATACAACACCATCAAGGATGATGAGTGGCATAGCATTTGAGTTGAGCGAGTTAAAGCCATTGATAAACATTGCCACACCCTGTCCAGGATTAGCAGATCTCTGGATTGAACGGACATCAGCACCTAAACGATTCTGGATTTCCTGGTCAATAGTGAGAGCTGGAGTTGTTGCAAAACCCTCAGTAGATACAGACTTAGAACCAGTAATCTTGTCCTTGTAGTCGCTGATGTAATTATCAGCATAGAGCTGAGTAAGGATATTCTCAGTTCTGCCATTGATAGAAGTTGTAGCAAGGTTGTAACCTTCGAGGTCAACACTCAATGCTGTAACGAACTGTGGAACCTTGATTGTGTAAGTACCGTCTTCACCTGTCATGGCAGTATAATTACGATTGTTATACGCCCTAACATGAACACCAGCGAGAGCTTCACCAGTAGCCGCATCAATCACCTTACCTTTAATTTCGTAGGTTGGGTACTTCTTTGTTGGCTTTGCCACCTTCTTTGGCTTAGCAACAACCTCAGTTTCCTGTTCATCAACCTCGTCTTGCGCTACCATTGGCATAGCACCCATGAAGAATGCCATAGCTGCGAATCCGTATTTACGCAAACGCAGTAAATTAGAAGTGTTATATGATTTCATTTCTTTCATTTGTGTCGAGGTTATTATCTACGTCTTTTAGCTTCCTTTGGTTCATCTGCCTCAGAATACTTAGGCTTGAGAATGAGCTTAGAAATAAGCATCTCACGTGAATATTCAGACTCGAGCTTAGTTGAAATCTGAGCTGACAACTGAATCATAGCACCAGCCTTCTGTTCAGTAAGACCAAGACCATAATATGTATTCTTAAATTCATGTGAACCGATGTAGAGAGTATCTACCTTGTTTGTTGGGTCAGTAACGTAGTAGTTACCTGTACTGTGTCCAAGGTGGAGGGTATCGTCACCAAGTTCTTGCTTCTGAGCCTCAGTAAGCTTAGTAGGGTCGATTGGTGTGAGACGAGTACCTGATGCAGGATACTTACCGATGTTGTTACCGTCGTTAACACGTTCCCATACATAAGTGTAGAAACGATAAGCACGTGGATCATCCTCAAGTGTCTGACCATTCTTGAAACCAGTCTTACCCCAGATTGGAACTGTCACGAGATAAATGTCGTAAAGTCCTGACAAAGTGTTAGGGATGAAGAAAGAAATAAATGGGTTAACCTTTGGAGACTGTGGCTCGATGTCAAGGAACTGATAGTTGCGCGAACCAATATACTTGCTACTGTCAACAACCTCAACATACTTAATACCCTCTTCATCTTCTACAGGAACGAGCTTTGTTCCATATTCGTCATAGTTACCCATCTCTGAACGGACAGTACCTGTATTCTTAGTATAGATACCAGCATTCTGGTCATTTGTTTCCTTAGAAAGGAACACAGAAAGAGGGTAGTTCGATGAACCAAGTTCAATCTTACGGAATGACTGTTCAGTAACAGACATTGGATAATCCTCTACCAAATATGCAGTACCATTTGAACAGTCTGTAGGAGTGAGACCTGCGAGGATATCGTGAGTTGGACGATCTGCTGGCTGATTCTTCTTGTCCTTGCGATAATAAACACCGTATGGACTTGGAGCATATCTCCATGAAGTAGATTTCAAAGAGTCCTCGATGTGCTCATTTGCATTCACATTGAAGTAGAGGTCCTCCATAGCAAACATGTTTGCATAATAGTTCTGGAGAGAGTCAGCCTTGCCTACCTGAGCTGCATCCTCACTTGGATTGAACTTCAAAAGGTCCTTATAAATTGCATAACGCTTCTGGTATGCAGGAATAGAAGGAATGATTGCGATGAAAGATGAGTCCTCCTCGTAAACTGCAGCATCCATGTTAACGAGTGCAGTGTTGTTACGGATAACAACTGAGTCAACCCAAATCTTTTCACCATTCTCATCCACACCACGACTTACAGAACGCTTTTCATCAAGAGAGTCTGAGTTGAACGCCTTGAGGAATGCGTAAAGAGAACCGCCCATTTCTGCCTTGCTATCATCAGCAAAATCTGTATAGCTCTTTTCGATAAGCTCAAAGATATTGTGCTGATAGTTGATATTTCCATCAATCATGTGGATAACACCATTGTCACAAGAGATGTTTGTCTTACCCTTCACAAGTGCAGAAGTACTGAACATTGAAGCGGTCATTGTAGCCTTCTTAGCACTCATAAGACTGATTTCCTGAACTGTACCATTATCAGAAATAGCGAATCGAGAAATGTGGTTCTTGATGAATCTGTCAACTACAGCAGCAGAGTCTGTCTTTGCAAGTGCAAGCAAACTATCCTTATTAATATTCTGTGGAGCCCAGATAGTGTAAACGTTGGAAGAATTGAGCTCACGGTCGAAACCTACAGCTTTCACTACTGCTGCAAAGTCTGGAGCTGATTCCTCAAGTGCCTTCATGGTTGTACCATTATAGACGATTGAAGAACCTTCCTCGTAGTGCTCGTTCCACGTATCTGTACATGAAACCATTGCTGCAACACTTGCTACAGCCATGACTCCAAGACGGAATGTGTTTCTTATATTATTATTCATAATAGATTATTATTGTTTGTAGAGAACAGGAAAGCGGCACGTTCAGGAAGTGGGTTGAGCACACCGCTTTCCAACTCATATTTAATATTTATCCTCTGCGTAGTATTCGTTGTTATAGACAGAGCTTGGACAGAGCTCGATGAAGTCGAAGTTCATCTCACCACCTGATTCCATCTTCTGCTGCAAACGAAGTACATGTTCGCTCTTACCATCAGTATAGAATGTACCAAGTACACGACGGATTGTGTTGTTCTGGTTACGGAATGTAGTACCGCCCCAAGTATCCTTGTTACCAGATCCGTAACAGCCAGGTCCCTTCATCCAACCGATGTTGTGGATAGCCTTGTCGAATGCTGTGATAGCATCGTCGTCACCAAGATTGTCATCAGACTGATAACCGAACAACTGTTCACCGCCTGGACGCATATCGAATGGGATACCCTGTGGAATACCGTCGATGTAAGCCTGCATGATACCACGAGATGTAAAGCCGACACATGTCATCATACGGACTTCGTAAGTACCCTCTGGTACAGGTGGAAGAGTAACCTTGATATCGAATGGACCCTTAACTGTGACCTCATCACCCTGATAAGACCAGAAGTCAAGTACACGCATACGAACATGGAGGTGAGTATTGTCTGTATATTCAATGTTACGACAGAAACCTGCCTTGAAACCGATACAAGTATTTACATTTGCAGATGCAGTAGCACCCTGACCACCAAGACCGTAAAGACCATTGTTTGCTGCAACACGACATGAGTGTCCACGTGCCATTTCACCATCAGAGAGCTTTGTCATAAAGTCTGGAGAGAGAGTAGAACAGTCAAGACGGATACGATCGTTGAAGACAACTTCCTGAGTCTGGCGACCATAAGAGATGATGTCATCGATGTAGTGATACATACCATTGATAGCTGTAGCATTTGTTGGACCCTGATTTGCAGGAGCAACCTTTGCACCACGAATAAATACACCACGCTCATCAGGACGAGACTGAACACCACGACGGTTGATGTAAAGACCCTGCTGTGAACCTGAAGGGAAGGAAATCTTCAATGAAGAGTGAGGCATCAATGTAGGATACCAGTCATGGATATCATACTTACGACGGTTGAAGTTGTTGCAGAGCTTACCTGTAGGAGCATCAACAGCAGTACAACCATAATAAGGTGCATAACGGTCAAGGATGTGGTAAGAGATGAAACGGTTCAAAGCGTTCCTACGATCTGTATATTCTTCAACATCCTTGTCTTCTGGATACACGTCATCATAAATCTCGTGAGCAAGGTATTCAAGTGATCCAGGACCTTTTCCAAGCACCGAATTAATACCATACTTTTCCCTCAGTACCTCATTCTTTACCATATAGGCGGTAAAGTTGAAGTAGCGGTTTTCAGGATAAGCTACGTTATCATACTCAGCAGCAGTAAAGATACACAACTTGTTGTTTGTCCAAGTACAAGAGTCAATTCTGTTCTGACCTTCAATCTTGTATGACTCATCCAAGTAAGCCTGGAGCAAAAGTTTAACACCGGTGATTTCAAGTGCTTCATTGTAGAGAGAGATAGTAGAATCCTGAGCCATCACACCATCAAGGAGTTCGTTAGAAGTACTAACGACCTTGCCTACTGTGTGAACAACACCGTTACAAACCGAGTCATCGTAATGAGTAAGGATGGCAGTGTTGTTAATCTTGAGCTGGAGCTTAATCTGACCTTCTTCAACGAGAGAGTCACAAGTGATAGACATGATATGCTCAAGCATGTTAGCCTTACGATATGTACCGTCTGCAATATCAGTTGTGAAATATGCCTGTTCAATGATTGAGTTGAGAGCGATAGTATCACAATCTTCCTTCGAGAGCTGATCCAAAGATGTTTTTCCCCTACTCTTGAGGTATGATTGTATAGCATCGTTAGTAGGAGCAAATACTGTATATGAGCCGTAAGTGCCAAGGAGGTCAATAAGACGAAGGTCGCCTCTACCACCAGTTGCACGGTTAAGAATCTGCAAATAGTCAGAATACTGAGCACGATTCTTCAAATAGTCTGCTGCATACTCTTTAGTGGTTGTATAGTAGCTGTCGATTCCTGGTTCATCAGAACAACTGATGAAGCTAATCTGCATAGCTGCGATAACAGCCAACACAGCAGTTAAAAATTTAAAATTCTTTATTTTCATAAGGCATTAGTTGTTAAGAATATCTTCTTCGTCAAGATATGCAGAGTTCTGAACAAGGTTTGAATTAACCTGCATCTGCTTTTTTGCAACTGGCATGTACAAGAAATCCATCTGCTTCATCTTGATTGCGATGGCAGCACCACCGTCACCGAACTTAGAAATGAGTTTTCTTACAAATAAGTTTGTATTACCTTCACGGCGAGATACACGAACAAGGTCGAAGTAACGCTTACCCTCGAAGAGGAATTCACGCTGACGTTCGTTCATGAGCAAGTCAACGAAGTCGCCATGACTCTTGAACTGGCTGCGCTCTGGCTTAGCAGAAGCTGTTGTCTTAGCCGCAGGATTAGAGCGGAGATATACTGCCGAGATGAGATTGAACGCATCATCGTAGAGGTCTGCAGCTGTTGTAAGTTCAGAGCCATTCTGAACATAAGTGCGAGTCTTTGAAGCACCAGCAGTAGATTCTTCTTCTGTCTTTTCTTCTGCCTCAGCCATTTCTGTCATGTTAGCAGCGATTTCGATTTCTGCCTCAGCACGGAAGAGCATAATCTCTGGCAAACGATAGACAATCCAGTTAGGATACATCTGCTTGTTCTGGCGGAAGCTCTGCTCTGGAAGAGTTGTGTATGTCTTGATGTTACCCGAACCTGTATAGGTAGTTGACACTCTTGCACACGAATACTTCTGGATGTCGAACAATGCATTCTCAGAGTAACGGAATGGAAGGATTGAACGGAAATCCGTGTTTACAGGGAAGAGGTCAACATTGTTATAAGTAGAACCTGTTGGGTAGTTAGTCATCAAGTTCTGGTTTGCAGTTACATACTGCTTAAACTCATTTCTTTCATTGTATCCACCATACATATAACCGAGATCCTCATTAATCTTTGTACTACTACCATAATGGTAAGTAATCTCGAAGATAGACTCGAAAGAGTTACCCGAACCAAAGATTTCATTGAAGGCAGAACCACCAGCACCAGAACCACCATTGGCAACACTGGTTTCTGAAAGAAGTGGATAACCATAAGTAGTCAATACTTCGGTATCAATCTTCTTAGTAAGGTCTTCACCCTGGATATTGTTAGCATCATACTGTTCAACCTTGAAGTTGATAACCCAGTCACAACACTCTATACACTTGCGGTAGTACATGTTCTGGTCTGCAGGAGAAAGCTTGTAGTCTGATGCTCTCCAGAGATAGAGTTCTGCAAGGATAGAATACATTGCCGCACGAGTAATCTTAGCTGTGTTGAAAATCTTCTCAGAATACTTACGTGGAGCATAGTCCTTAGTCTCCTCAATGTCTGCAATAAGAGCATCAAGAATGTCTTCAAACTTTGACTGAGGAAGCATGTAGTCCATATTGTCATCGATAGATGGTTCGAGTGAGAATGGAACATCCTTGAATGTCTTAATAAGAGTAAGGTATGAGATAGCACGAAGTGCCTTTACCTCAGCGATTGTTACACGCAAGTCAGATTCAGTATAGTTAGGGTCCTCATTAAGAGGTGCATAGTGGAGAACTGTGTTACAACGGTTGATAACGTTGTACATAGCTTCCCAGTCACAATAAGGATTTGTAGTCTTGAGACTACCCTTCATCAAGCTTGAGAGATTAGCAGGAATATCATTACCCGCAGCAATGTTGTCTGAACGGACCTCACCCCATACGATTGTATTAGTAAGATAGTTCTTCTCCTGCATTGCGGCATAGCATGAGTTTACGACACTCTCAACATCGGACTTGTTTGTCCAGAAGTTTTCGAGGACGACATCATTCAATGGCAGCATATCGAGCGAACAAGAGCTTACTCCCATTCCGAAGACTGCTACAGCCGATGCGATCTTTATTATATTTTTTACCTTTTTCATAATAATGTATTACTCGATTAGAATGAGATTGATGCGTTAAGTGTGAAGTAACGTGAACGAGGTGTACGACGGTTATCACCTGCTGGAGCGAAACCTGCCTGAGCAATTTCAGGGTCAGCACCTGAGTACTTTGTAAGACAGAACACGTTGTTGAATGTAGCACTCAAGCGGAGAGCATCGATGCCAACAGACTTAAGCTTGCCCTGTGGGAAAGCGTATGAAAGCTGAGCATAGTTGAGACGCAAGAATGAAGCATCCTCCACGAAACGGTCACTACCAAGGTAGTTGTGAGTCATAGCAGTTGTTGCGTTGCCTGTAACAATATTTGATGTAGAAGCAGCACGTGGGAGGCGAGCCTCGTCACCTTCGTTGTGCCAACGCCAGTTGATAGCACGCGACATGTTGTTGTTGTTAGCCATGTTCTCAATGTTCATACGACCGTAGTTGATAACCTTGTTACCATAACGATAGTTGAACTGGAGGTTGAGAGCCCAAGGACCATAGTTAAACTTCATACCAAAACCACCAGTGAGCTTTGGAAGTGAGCTACCGAGATAGACAACGTCGAGAGCACTAATCTGACCATCATGGTTTACATCTTCATACACAGCATCACCACCAACGAATGGATACTGGACATTATCATAGTCATAGTACATCATCTTAGGAGCACCCTTGGCATCATAGATGATTTCACCCTTATCGTTGCGTGCTACTGGAGCGATGTTGATAGCATTGAGTTCTTCTGCTGTGATGTCACCAGCGTTATAAGCAGCAACAGCATCAACATATTCAGAATAGCGGTAAACACCAAGGCTACGGTAACCATAGATAGAACCGAGTGGGTTGTTGAGGCGTACCATAGAGAGGTATGAACCATTGTCTGGAGTATTACCAGAACCATTGTAAGTCTCGAGGATAGTCTTGTCCATCTCGAGGATTTCGTTACGGTTGTTAGCGAATGTGATGTTGAAGTCCATAGAGAACTTACCAGCTTGTACTACCTTGCTACCATTGATGTTGAATTCCCAACCATTGTTACGCATAGAACCTACGTTCTGCCATGAGAGCGATGCATAACCTGAAGAAGAAGGGATGGCACGACCTGCCATGAGGAGGTCTGTAGTCTTCTGAGTATAGATAGAGACATCACCGGTAATCTTGTTATCCCAGAAGCCGAAGTCGAAACCGAGGTTATATGTTTCCTTCTGTTCCCACTTGAGGTCTGCAAGACGGATGTTTGATGGATAAACAGCTGGCTGACCAAGATAACTACCACCAGAAGCATACTTAGAATAGAAGAGGTACTCCTGACCTGGCTGACGACCTACGATACCCCAACCTGGTCGGATAGAGAGCATTGTAATCCAAGGAACCTTCTCCATGAATGGTTCTGATGTGATGTTCCAACGTGCAGAGAGACCAGGGAACATACCCCAACGCTGAGCAGGACCGAACTGTGTAGAACCATCAATACGGAGTGTTGCGTCGAATGCATACTTTGCTTCAGAAGCGTTACCCTTGTAAGCATAGTGGAGCTGTTCGAGGAAGAACTGTGATCTCCATTCACCTGCACCTGTACCGAAACCAGTATTTACACCACCTGCGAGAGGAGAAGTAAGACCATGAGCTGTAGAGAGCCACTTTTCACCGAGGTTCTGGCTTGAAGAAGAACCATTGTTGTACTGGAATCGGCTCAAGAACATCAATGACTGCTTTTCACCAAGGTTTGGAATGAATGTCAAAGAGTGACGTGTAGAAAGAGCGTGGCTCTTGTAGCTTGAAGTAGCTGCAGCATTGTAGCTTTCTGATGACCAGTTGTTCGCAATAAGTGAACCTGGGAAGAACGAATCTGAATTGTTTGCATAGATATCAAAGATAATCTGACCGTCGTATGTCAAACGGTGCTGACCAGCCTCTGTGCCGAGGAGTTCGTATCTGAGCAAGAATTCAGGTGAGAGCTTGATTGTTGTTTCGTTATCAGAAGCGAGATTAGCTACCGCGATTGGGTTTGGCAATGCATACTGATCCTTAAGCAACTCAGCAGAAGCGGCATAACCACCTGTTGCCATTGTGATATAAGGATTCATTGTGTAGTAGCGATCTGTATCGACACCGTTCACCTCTTCGTAGATTGAGAGGTTTGGCATCTTACGCTCTGCTATATTAATAAGGTCATTGCCACCATAACGGTAGTTCTTCTGGTTCTTTGTATAAGTGAGGTCAAAGTTTGTAGAAACCTTGATACGGTTGCTGACGAAGTAGTCGAGAGCTACACGAGTAGTGAAACGGTCGAGCTGCTGCTTGATGACAGTACCTGTCTGGTGGTCATAACCACCTGACACACGGAATGTTGCCTTGTCACCACCACCCTGGAGGGCAATGTAGTGCTGCTGGTTAGTACCGAACGAGCGAACTGCCTTGCGCCAGTCTGTATTGTCGTTGTACATATCGTACTCAGAGAAGTTCTGGTTGTAACCAATTTCTGGTACGTATGAAGATGAGTTACTGTTGCCATAACCAGGAGTCTGCTTAGGGTTGAAGTAAGCTTCCTTGAGGTACATTGTGTAGTCGTCACCATTGAGCATCTTGTAACCGATAGGCTGCCAAGAACCTGAGAAGCGGAATGTGTAAGTAACCTTTGTCTTACCCTTAGCACCACGCTTTGTCTTGATTTCGATTACACCATTGGCACCCTGTGAACCCCAAATTGCTGTAGCGGCAGCATCCTTGAGGACTGAGATTTCCTGGATATCCTCTGGGTTAACATTGAGGAGTTCGGCGAACTTTTCTTCGTTGGCATTTGTATAGTCGAAGTCTGCGTTAGCATCGTTTGTCCATACGTTACCGTTTACTACGATGAGAGGTTCTGCATTACCGTTGATGGTGCTGACACCACGGAGACGCATTGTTGTACCAGAACCGAGGTTACCAGAGTTACCTACGATATCGAGACCTGAGATACGACCCTGGAGGGCTTCATCAACACTTGTCACACCAAGACCTTCGAATTCCTTCATGTCAATAGTCTGCTGAGCAACAGAGATTTCGGTTACAGGAATTGAAAGAGCAGAAGTCTGAGTCTTACGTGTTGCCTTTACGACAACTTCCTTGAGCGTTGTTGTGCTCTTGAGGACGATCTTACCAAAAGCCTTCTTTGTGATAGGAAGAGTCACTGTCTGGCAACCGATGTAAGAAATTCGGATCTTGTTCTTTGGGCTGACAATTTTGAAAGAGAAGTTACCATTGATATCAGTAACTCCATGAGCAACGATACGATTGTTGTTATCGATTTCGACAACATTTACCATTGGCAGTTCTTCGAGGTCATCCCAGACCTGACCGCTAATGATATCGCCCGCTTTTACCTGCGCACTTGCACTAACACAGAAGCACGCCAAAAGCATTAAGATTGATATAATTTTCTTCATGATAATGATTTTTAACGGCGTTTAACTTCAGCAAGTGGCTTATACTTATATTTAAACTGTGTAGGAACCTTTGTGCCCTTAGCATCATAGTGGTTACCATCTGCATATACAAGTGGACCATCAATAGCCTGAATTACTGCTGATGATGAGTTATTGATATAGAACTGGTAAGGGTTGTCTGTTTGACTCATCACCTTACTACTTGTACCTGTACCAACACTTGCAATCCAGTATTCTGCAGCCTGAATGTTGTAAAGACCTGGAGTTGTCACAACGTTGTGTTTCTCTCCGATATTGTCTGTAACGGTCATACCGCTTGCAGAAACATCCACCTTAATCTTATATGGGCGACCAGGTGAGAAGTTACCTGTAGCATAGCTGACTGTATATGTGCCATATTCATCAGGTTCAACAGTGTTGATAGGATAAGTCTTAGCACCTATAGTAACAACATCACCATTGATATTCTCTGCCTTTACCTGCTCTGCAGTACCTGTTGCTCCGATAAGCTCTGTCTTGGCAGACTCGTATGAGGCAGATTCGAAGCCGTTGTCAACGAAGATTGAGTTATCCTGAATGTGGTACTTAACAAAGTCGAGCATTACCTCACGAAGGAGGGAAGCTGAGTCTGTGCTGTTCTCCAAGTCGTATGCTTCAGCAGCAATCAAGTCATCAACAGTAGGAAGACCCATTTCGTATGCCTTCTGCATAGCTGAGTTAACTGGAGCATAAACAGTGTAATGGTAGTTGTTCAAGAGGTATGAAGCCTTTTCCTTTGAAGATGTGCCTGCAGGAGCCTTTTCTGCACCTACATCACCGTATGTCTTAAGGTTGAAGAGGTTACCGAAACCTTCTGGAGTTGCTGCTGCCCACTTATCCTTTGAGTTAGAAGGGTTGAGTGCGCCTGACTGACGAAGAATAGCAAGGAACTCAGAGAATTCTTCATGTTCTGCAAGACACATTTCTACAGACTTGCGTGTACCCATGATTGGTCCATCAAGAATAAGCGCAACACCGTTCTCTGGTCCAGGATATGCTTTAATAATATTGAGTGGATATTCGCGCTCTGTCTGGAATGAACCCCAAACACGATCGCCATCATTGATACCTTCTACGCGAACAAAAGTATTACCCTTTGTCCTGTAGTACTGACGACCAGGTTCATAGTCAGTTGTTACGATAATGTTATCGAGGAGGTTCTCAATACGGTCATAAAGTGCTGTACCCTTTGCAGTGACATCCTGGTTCTGGACAGTGTAAATCTTGTCACCTGTCTTTTCCCACTTACCAGATGTCTCGTTGAGGTTACACTTATATACTTCTGCATAGATACGCTTGTTCTTTTCCTTTGACTGGTCAAAGTGGAACTCCCAAAGCTGTGACTCCTTCTGTCCGTACGACACAGGGTCAACGTACGACAAGAGTCCCTCGTTTGTAGGTACCAAGAAGATATAACGTGACACCATAGAGTTGAGGTACTTATCGTAGTCAAGACATGAGATAGCATTCTCGATAATCTTGAAGTTTGCAGTATCTATGACAGCAGGGAAAAGAACTGACTTGTAAGCTGTTGGTGCATATACTTTGGTAGTCTTGTAAACTACACCATTACATCCAAGTGTCACACTCTTTATCTTATCCTGAGTAAGTTGAAGTGGCTCATTGGCATCATTGAGAACATCCTGGAAACGAGAAGGTACAGAACCCACAAGCGACTCGAGCATGTTAACATTTACAAGATTGTCAAGAACTGAACTTGGAGTATTTTTGATAGTTTTATAGTAGTTCTTTATAACTTCACCTTCAGTATCAAACCACTCCTGGAGTGCCTCATCTGTAGGAACAAGCATCACAGCCATATCCTCCATCATCGCATCACGAGGGTCACCAGAAAGTGGCATGTAAGCATTCCATCCTGGGTCGAACTTGAGGGAAGCATCAAATGTGTTGTTGTTCTTGTCCTTCTCAAACTTAGTGCTTGACTGACGAGTAGAACCGTTTGAACGATCTGAGAAATAACGTTTGATGAAGACTGAGTCTTTCTCTGTACCACCCCAGTAAGCCATTGAATAGCTCTTGTCATAATCTGGTGCTGCAAAGCGATCAAGGATGCCGCTGAAGATCTGAGTTTCAGGGTCCTTACGGATAATATCTGCCATATTGTCAAGTGGCATGATAACCCTATCTACCTGATGAATGAAACCATTCTTACAGAAGATGTTTGGCTTGATAACCTTTGCATTGTTCACATACACGTCATCGTTCTTGTGAGTGCCTGCTGGCTGATTGTAGAGGAAATCCACATCGGCGTCAGTAATCTTGTTCGAAGCAAGGAACTTGTAAGTGAAGTGAAGCATTGGTGCAGAGTTTGATGCGTCTGTGTACATCACGATTGTGTCGTGATTGTGTTTGATCTCATCAAAACGGGAGTTCTGTGGGAGAACCTTGGCTGCAAGAGAGTCTGTTGATTTTACTGCAAGAACGGAATCGTAGAGCGATACTGAAGATGAACGGCGGCAGACCTCACCCTTTACTGGACCTTCAGCTGTAGAAAGCATTGAAGTAGAATAAGGGTTATCGATCATTGCAGAATAAAGCAAGAGCTTCTTCTGGGCTACCGATAATTTCTCATAGCTCTTAATGCCCCAAGAGTTTGACTTAAAGAACTCTGCGAAAGCATCGTCATTGGCGATGAACATTGTTTTACTACCGGTCTTAGAAAGCACTTCTGCTTCACCAAGATCGTCAATCAGACGTAAGCATGTCTTGAAATTACCCTGGTCCTGCATGTAACCATAGATACTGTTCAGATTAGATGGCTGATCAGAATCGAGGTCGTACGTGTCGGAACAAGAGTTCATTCCAAAAGCAGCTACGAACAGAGCACCTCCCACCAGGAGTTGTCTGCATAGTTTTGTCCTTTGAAAATTGTACAACATAATATTAGGATAGATTAGATTTGTCTATTCTAGATTAGTGAAAAAAATGGATTAAATCATTCAATCTGCCACGAGGGGTTGCACGGCCATATTTGCGCAAATAACCGATTCGCCATTCATAGCAAGTGCAAAGAAACAAAATTTATCTTAATTAAACAAAATTTTACACAACGAAATGCTTTACAACGTAAAATTTAACAATTAGAGGGGCGTTTTGTACAATAATAAAGGGGATTGAATTAAATTTATGTTTTAAAAAAGGCTTTAAAAGTCCACTTTGTTCACTTACAAAAACATGAATTCATTCTCTAATGGAAGGCAAAAACATTATGCGAAAGGGCAAAATTCGGCTACAAATACTTTGCAAAAACACTACCGTATGTTTTGCCAAAAACTACCGCAAGTTTGAGGCAACTCGACCGTATGTTTGAGGTCAAACGACCGCAAGTTTTACATCAAACGACCGCAAGTTTGAGGCTAAACTTGCGGTCGTGTTTTTTATCACAAAAAATGATGAATTTCAAATGTTCAATAAGTGAACAAAGTGGACTTTTAAAGCCTTTTTAAAAACTTGTTTTTTCACTTAAACATCACTTTCTTGCCATTAACTATATATATGCCTCGACCTGGTGAAACTACCTTTCTTCCATAGAGATCATATATACCTTCTTGCTTTGTGCGTTCAGGCATGTTAGTCTTAACATTCTCAAGAGGAGTGACACCTTCTGGAGAGAAATCATTCACTCTGTTAAGCATTGTGCTGAGTGCTTTGGCATCATCTGCAGTCAACTCTCTGTCGTATATCAACAAATCATCGAAGTAAGCATCTGCTGAGCCCCAGAAAGAACCAAGACCAAGATAGAAATACTGTGCAGACTTAACAAAATCCACAACCTTGCCAAAGTCGAATGCATCCTTGCCTACACTTCCTGCAAATGACGAGTTCAATGTGCTACTTGTCTTGTACTTTGAAAGGCCATCTACATAGAGAGCATAACCATTTTCTTTTGATATTGTTACTGTTACGAGATGCCAATCTGATATCTTTATGAGGTCTGGCTTCTTTGTGTCAGGGTGGTTGACGTCAAACCAACTGCCTTCGTTATCATTAAATCCAAGATAGGTATTTCCTGTGAAGAAGAGGCGTGGACCCTGTGCTGCCGAACTGAGACTACCAAAGAACGACCAAAGTGCATCAAAGAGGTTGTTGTCAGTTCTATTTACCCACAAACTAACCGTGAAGGCATCTATATCCTTGCCAAGAAGAGGATTTGGAATTCGTGCATAGCTATTCGAGCCTTGTGCTGCGAAATACTGATGAAGCACCTTTCCGAAGCGGTCCCAATCTGTCTCGAACGTAGGGACAACTCCTGTTGTGGTACTTGAACGACTAAGTATAGCCTTCTGTGTGTCATCATACAGGTTATAAGATGGCTTTTGGTCGAAGTTGTAATATGCTACTATTCCGCTTGTTGCATCACCTGTGAGTTCACCCATCTGCTTTGCGACAGAAGAGTATTCCTTCTCCCAGTAATAATTTCCTGCCTCTAAACGAGCTGTAAGCTTGAGCGGAACGTCTTCTGCTATAGGATTATACTTACCAGTATTTGATACGATTTCTGGAGCAGTAGAATTCCATGTGAGCTCTACATTCTCGTTGGTCTCGAACATAAGCGACAAATTCTTTGTGACACTTGTAAAGTTTGTCACACGGAACCTATCCGAGTTGTTCTGATAATTGTATGCGATTGCATACTGTGGCTGCATCTTATATCCCCAGATTGGTACACCACAACTTGTATTGCCAGCTGTGCAACAGATTGCAGAGAAGCAAAGGGCTTTAGCGGTACTTACTGTGTTTTTATAGGATGCAGAAGTTCCTTGAATAGTTTGTTCTGACATTACGCCATCATAAACTGTTCCTCCAATCTTGATTCTGATATAAGATTTGCCTTCATCTGTATATTCCCAAGTTCCTGTGTAACTTCCTGTTATCTTTCCATCTTCGCTAAGGTGAATAGTCTTTGGGGTAGATGCTGCATAGTTCTCATAGTCGAGTTTGTAAGGATGCATAAGGAAATGATAATCGCCTGCAATGTCCTTTGCAGACCATGGTTGCTTAGTAGCGATGGAATCATCATTCCAAGTCTCACCATTAAAGTGGAATGGTGCTGCACACAACCATCCCGACTTGTTGATAAACAACTGATGAGCACGCATTGCATGTGCTGCATTCTTTCTTTCTGCATCATCCAAAAACTTTGTATGGAACAACACGAATGAGCGGCCGTTATCATCTGTACAAGCAGAATTGTGACCATGTGCACATTCTCCTAATGTTTGCAGACCCCAATTTTTATATGAACCTGTCAACTTCATACCTTTATTTGTTGCTGCACGAGGACCATAATTCATCTGGTACGAGGTGTTTATAGCATTGCTGTTATTTGCATCTACATACGGACCTGTTGGGGAAGTAGAACGGAAAATACGCATTTCATAACCACCTGAAGGTGAGAAGAATCCATAACTCATAAACAGGTAATAATAGTTGCCAATGTGCTGAATGTAAGAACCTTCACCACTAACATAATAACCTCCTGCAATACGATGACCAAAGTAAGCATCATCGGATGTGGCATTAGGAGTATTACCTGTTCCTCCATAAGTATATGTATAATCGCGGAGACCTGTATTCTTGTCCAATTTCAACATGAAAATACCACCGGACCAAGATCCGTATGCCATCCACAATTCGCCCTCTTCATCAAAGAATACACAAGGGTCAATACAATTAGGATAGTAAGTTCCCCACTGATTTGTCTTATATCTTGTTGGGAGTGTTGACTGTGGACCAAGTACTACTTCTAAATCTGTATTTTTGTAATCTACAGATTTTCCATTTCGTACCTGACCATCGAATCCTCCAAACACAATTGGTCCTTCATACTTAAATGGACCTTTAGGGCTATCACTGGTCAAAAGTACAACAACAGAAGCCCAGTTGTCACCATTCAAACTGAGGTAATAAAGCCATTTCTTAGTATTAGGATTGTAAACGATGTCTGGTGCCCATTGGTCACCTTGTACCCAACCCGCAACATTGTCTGCATATATGGAGCAGAATTTTCCTGCATCAAAGGAAGAAAGAGTAACCTCTTCAACATCCGTTGAGCCTGGAAGACAACGCTTTACTTTGTGTACAGGACAACTCTGGAAGGCTTTATAGGCACTTGAACTATTGTAACCTCCCTGATAATAATTATATATACCTGTCCATGTCTTGAAATCCTTTGTTTGTGCTCCAACATAGTGGGAACCATAAACATAAAAATACTTAGAAATAGGATCCCATACAACTGATGGATCATGAATACTGAATCCGTTGACTGTAGTAGTAGAATACTTGTACTTACCAGTCAAATCAGCAGTTTGCAGCGCTATCTGTGCTCTGCTCATCAAGCAAAGCATAAAAAAAGCAATTAATGTTAATAGTTTTTTCATGTATAAAGGAAATTATGCATAATAGTTTGTTTTCGGCTGCAAACTTACAAAAAAAAAACGAAACAAGAAAATATTATGCCAAGATAGCGAGTATTCTGCTTGAAAAAGCTTTTTAGTAGAGGGAAGCATTCATTATAAGAATAATATTGCACATAGACATATACAAAAAAATGGCATGTACCAACAAGTTGATACAAGCCATTTTTAATATTAAAAGCAAATTAATTATTCTGCTGGAGTCTCTGCTGGAGCTTCTGTTACTTCAGTTGCTTCAGCTGCTGGAGCTTCTGCCTTTGGAGCAGACTTACGAGAACGACGAGTACGAGTCTTCTTAACTTCGCTCTTCATCATGTTCTCATCAAAGTCAACGAGTTCGATGAATGCCATATCTGCATCATCGTTTGCACGCTTACCGAGCTTGATGATACGAGTGTAACCACCCTTACGATCAGCAACCTTTGGCGAAACAACACCGAAGAGTTCAGAGATAGCATACTTGTTCTGGAGGTAGCTGAATACAACACGACGTGAAGCAGTAGTATCCTCCTTTGACTTTGTAATCAATGGCTCAACATACATACGAAGAGCCTTAGCCTTTGGAAGTGTAGTGGTAATTCTCTTGTGCATAATAAGAGAAGTTGCCATGTTTGAAAGCATAGCTGCACGGTGAGCATGCTTACGACCAAGGTGATTAAAATTCTTATTGTGTCTCATTTTTTAGTCTTTGTCTAATTTATACTTAGAAATATCAGTTCCGAACGAAAGGTTCAAGCTCTCAAGCAAGTCGTCAAGCTCTGTGAGTGACTTCTTACCAAAGTTACGGAACTTAAGCAAGTCAGTTTTGTTGAATTGTACCAAGTCGCCAAGAGTCTCCACATCAGCAGCCTTCAAACAGTTGAGGGCACGAACCGAGAGCTCCATATCGACAAGTTTAGTCTTAAGCAACTGACGCATACGCAATACCTCCTCATCAAATTCTTCGTTTCCATCGAGATCTGCATTCTCAAGAGTAATCTTCTCGTCTGAGAACAACATGAAGTGATAGATAAGAATCTTGGCAGCTTCTTTCAAAGCGTCCTTTGGATGAACAGAGCCATCAGTAGTAATTTCGAGGACCAACTTCTCGTAGTCAGTCTTCTGCTGTACACGATAGTTTTCTACTGCGAACTTGACGTTGCGAATTGGAGTATAGATAGAATCAATAGCGAGATCATTGATTTCCTTGCAGAACTCGCGGTTCTCATCAGAAGGAACATATCCACGACCCTTATTGATATTAATCTCTAACTCTAATGTTGCTTGTGGATCTAAATGACAAATTACCAAATCAGGGTTTAACACTGAAAAACCACTGAGATACTTGTTGATGTCTCCAGCCTTAAACTCGGTTGAATTCTCTACTGAGATTGAAACCTTTTCAGTATCATCTCCGTCAGCTAACTGCTTGAATCGAACTTGCTTCAGATTCAAGATAATGTTGGTTACATCCTCTTTTACGCCAGGAACAGTAGCAAATTCATGCTCAACACCAGTAATACGAATAGTGTTGATAGCATAGCCCTCAAGCGAAGAAAGAAGAATGCGGCGAAGTGCATTACCGATAGTAATGCCAAAACCTGGCTCCAACGGACGAAATTCGAACTTGCCGAACTTGTCGTCAGATTCCAACATTATAACTTTTTCTGGTTTTTGAAATGCTAATACCGCCATTATGTTAATTATTATTTAGAGTACAACTCGACAATCATCTGCTCCTTGATATTCTCTGGAATGTCTGCACGCTCAGGCATGTGAAGGAACTTACCTGCCTTCTGGCTCTCGTCCCACTCAATCCAAGGATACTTGCTGTGGTTAAAGCCTGCAAGTGCAGCATCAATAACCTCAAGGCTCTTAGCCTTCTCGCGAACTGCGACAATCTGACCAGCCTTAACAGAGTATGAAGGAATATTTACTACCTGACCGTCCACTGTGATGTGCTTGTGAGATACGAGCTGACGAGCAGCAGCACGAGTTGGAGCGATACCAAGACGATAAACGACATTGTCAAGACGAGCCTCGAGAAGCTGGAGGAGAACCTCACCTGTTACGCCTGAATGAGAAGCAGCCTTCTCAAAGAGATTGCGGAACTGACGCTCGAGAACACCATAAGTATACTTTGCCTTCTGCTTTTCAGCGAGCATGGCACCGTACTCAGATGACTTCTTGCGGCGGTTGTTACCATGCTGGCCTGCAGGATAATTTCTCTTAGAAAGAACCTTGTCTGGTCCGAAGATTGCTTCGCCAAAACGACGAGAGATTCGTGACTTAGGTCCAGTATATCTTGCCATATTTTTCTTAAAATTTAGAGTACTACCTCATCATAATCTCACAGCAGCAGCCGCAGAAAGGAAAAGATGCGGTAAAAACGAGACTGTGTGAGGCAGTATCAACATTAAAAATTAAACTCTTCTTCTCTTTGGAGGACGACAACCATTATGTGGAAGTGGAGTAACGTCGATAATCTCTGTTACTGCGATTCCTGCAGCTGCACAACCACGTACTGCAGCCTCACGGCCGTTACCTGGACCCTTGATATAAGCCTTCACTGTACGAAGACCGAGATCGTAGGCTACCTTTGCACAATCCTGTGCTGCCATCTGTGCAGCATAAGGAGTGTTCTTCTTTGAGCCACGGAATCCCATCTTACCTGCAGCCGACCAAGAGATGACCTGACCCTCGCTGTTTGCAAGAGTAACAATGATGTTGTTGAATGAAGAGTGAACATGAAGCTGTCCCTGTGCATCAACCTTGACATTTCTCTTCTTTGCAGAAGTTGTTTTCTTTGCCATATCTTAAAATTATTTAGTAGCTTTTTTCTTGTTTGCAACTGTCTTCTTCTTACCCTTACGAGTACGAGCGTTGTTCTTAGTGCTCTGGCCACGTACTGGAAGACCGAGACGATGACGAATACCACGGTAGCAACCGATATCCATAAGACGCTTGATGTTAAGCTGAATCTCTGAGCGGAGGTCACCCTCTACCTTATACTCAGCTGCAATGATCTCACGGATTTTACCTGCCTGTTCGTCATTCCAGTCCTTAACCTTAATGTCCTTGTCTACGCCAGCCTTTTCCAAAATTTTAGCTGAGCTGCTGCGTCCAATACCGAAGATGTATGTGAGCGCAATTTCACCTCTCTTGTTCTGTGGGAGGTCTACACCAACAATTCTTATTGCCATATCTAGTTATAGTTTCAAATTCTTACATAAGAATTATCCCTGACGCATCTTGTACTTAGGGTTCTTCTTGTTAATAACAAACAGACGTCCTTTACGTCTTACGATTACGCAATCTGGTGTACGCTTCTTCAAAGATGCTCTTGTTTTCATATTTTGATTTTTATTTATATCTAAATACTATTCGTCCCTTGGAAAGATCATAAGGTGACATCTCAACCTTAATTTTATCACCTGGAAGAATCTTAATGTAGTGCATTCTCATCTTTCCAGAAATGTGAGCAATAATCTCATGACCATTCTCAAGTTCTACACGAAACATTGCATTTGACAATGCCTCAACTATAGTTCCATCTTGTTCGATGGCGGACTGCTTTGACATATTATAATGATTTATCTCTTAATACTTTTTCTATTTCTTCAAACGACGAAAGAATGTCGGCTTTGCCTTTTCTTACACAAATTGAATGTTCAAAGTGTGCGGCTGGCTTTCCATCTCTTGTTATGATTCCCCAACGATCCTCCTGCATGTAAATTTCTTTATCACCCATTGAAATCATTGGTTCTATTGCTATACATAATCCTGACTTGAGCAGAATTCCATTACCACGTCTTCCATAATTCGGAACCTGAGGATCTTCATGCATTTCTTTACCAATTCCATGCCCTACAAATTCTCGTACAACTCCATAACCTTGCTGCTCGCAATGTGTTTGAATTGCATAAGAGATATCACCAAGTCTATGACCGACCACAGCTTGTTCGATACCTTTGTAGAGAGATTCCTTAGTAGTCTTCAAAAGATTTCTAACATCATCAGAAACTTCACCGACTTCAAAAGTATAACATGAATCTCCGCAATATCCATCAAGTTTAGTTCCACAGTCTATCGAAACAATATCACCTTCTTTCAAAGGATTGTCATTTGGAATTCCATGAACAACCTGATAATTGACCGAAGTACAGATGCTTGCAGGAAATGGACCTCCGTATGGATTAGGAAACCTTTTGAAAGTTGGAACTGCTCCGTGATCACGAATGAACTCTTCTGCAATTTTATCCAACTGTTTTGTTGTAACCCCTGGCTGAATGACTTTCGCCAACTCAGCCAGAGTTTTTCCTACAAGTAAATTGGCTTTTCTAAGAAGCTCAACCTCTTCGTCAGTTTTAAGATATACCATCTTATTAATATGCATTAAGCATGTTCACCACGAACGCGTCCAGAATCAAGAAGACCATCATAGTGACGCATGAGGAGATGACTCTCAATCTGCTGAAGAGTATCGAGTACAACACCTACAAGGATCAACAATGAAGTTCCTCCAAAGAACTGAGCGAATTCTCTCTGTACACCAAATACACCAGCAAATGCAGGCATAATAGCGATGAGAGCCAAGAAGAGCGAACCAGGGAAAGTGATGCGAGACATGATACCATCGATATAGTCTGCAGTTTCCTTTCCAGGCTTTACTCCTGGGATGAAACCATTATTGCGCTTCATATCCTCAGCCATCTGAACAGGATTGATAGTAATTGCTGTATACAAATATGTAAAGAGCACGATAAGTACTGCGAATATAATATTATATAACCAGCTTGTGTTATCCATCAACTGACTCATGACAGTACCAGTCTTACCGTTTGTAAGATATCCGGCAGCTGTGATAGGGAGGAACATGATTGCCTGTGCAAAAATGATAGGCATAACGTTAGCAGCATAAGGCTTGAGTGGGATATACTGACGAGCACCACCAATCTGACGTGCACCAGCACCTGCAATACGCTTTGCATAGTTTACTGGGACCTGACGAACACCCTGTACGAGAAGGATAGCAGCTGCGATAACAGCAAGGAATACTATGATCTCAACGAGGAAAATTACAAGACCACCACCCTGAGGAGTTGTGAAGCGTGTAACAAGTTCCTGACTGAATGCTGATGGGAAACGTGCGATGATACCAATCATGATGATAAGAGAAACACCATTACCGATACCCTTGTCAGTAATTCTTTCACCCAACCACAAAACAAACATACTGCCAGCAGCAAGAATGATTGTAGAAGTGATGAGGAATACATTCCAATTCAATGAAGAATAAAGAGCTGCACCGCCTGTCTGCATTTTCAAATTAATAAGATACGATGGAGCCTGAAGAATGAGAATAGCAACTGTTAAATAACGAGTGTACTGATTCATTTTTCTTCTACCGCTCTCACCTTCACGCTGCATCTTCTGGAAATATGGAACTGCAAGGCCAAGCAACTGCATCACAATTGACGCAGAGATGTATGGCATGATTCCAAGTGCAAAGATAGATGCCTTAGAAAAAGCTCCACCAGAGAACATATCAAGCAATGACATAAGACCATTTGCAGTCTGGTTTGAAAGACCTGTGAGCGCCTGTGTATCAACACCAGGAAGCACTACATAAGATCCAAAACGATAGATAGCAACGAACAAAAGTGTGATTGCAAGACGCATACGGAGATCTTCAATCTTCCAAATGTTCACCAAGGTCTTAACGAGCTTGATATTCATTAATTTTTCTGATGCTTTTCCCATTGTATTAAAGTATTACAGCGTTACCACCTTTTTCTTCGATTGCTGCCTTAGCTGGAGTAGAGAATGCATTTGCCTCTACTGTGAGCTTAGAAGTAATCTCTCCGTTAGCAAGAACCTTAACAAGCTGATTCTTGTTTACGAAACCTGCAGCAATAAGTTCTGCGATACCAATCTTCTCAGCACCTGTCTTTGTTGCGAGATCCTGAATGAGACCGAGGTTGATTGCCTTGTACTCAACACGATTGATATTCTTGAAACCGAACTTTGGAACTCGGCGCTGAAGTGGCATCTGACCACCTTCAAAACCGATCTTCTTCTTATAACCAGATCTAGCCTTAGCACCCTTGTGACCACGAGTTGAAGTACGACCCTTACCAGAACCGTAACCACGGCCAACACGCTTGCTATTATGAGTAGAACCAGCAGCTGGTTGCAAATTATATAATTCCATTTTATTAAACTTGATTTAGTGAATTAATACGTTAGTCAATTACCTCAACAAGGTGTTCTACCTTGCGAATCATACCACGCAAAGATGGAGTATCCTCACGTTCAACGACCCTATTAATCTTACCCAAGCCAAGTGACTCGAGCGTAGCCTTCTGGTCAACTGGACGACCAGCCTGGCCCTTTACTTGCTTAATCTTGATTGTTGCCATGATATATTCTCCTTATCCTCTAAATACTTTAGTCAAATTAACACCACGGTTCTGTGCAACTGTCTTTGGATCACGCATGTTAGCAAGTGCTTCGATAGTAGCCTTAACAAGATTGTGTGGATTAGATGAACCCTTACTCTTAGCAAGAACGTCTGTAATACCTACACTCTCGAGAACGGCACGCATCGCACCACCGGCAACAACTCCAGTACCTTCTGAAGCTGGCATGATGAGAACGCGAGCACCACCAAACTTAGCATAAGCCTCATGAGGAACTGTACCCTTAAGCACTGGAACCTTTACCAAATTCTTCTTTGCAGCTTCAACGCCCTTTGCGATAGCCGCAGTAACTTCGCCAGCCTTACCAAGACCATAGCCAATAACACCGTTACCATCACCTACAACAACGATGGCAGCGAATGTGAATGTACGACCACCCTTAGTAACCTTAGTAACACGATTAATAGCAACCAAGCGATCCTTAAGCTCGGCGTCGTTCTGTACTTTAACTCTATTTACCATAATCGTATTTTAAAATTTAAGTCCGGCTTCGCGAGCAGCATCAGCAACTGCCTTAACTCTACCATGATACAAATAACCGTTACGGTCGAAAACTACAGCAGAAATACCAGCAGCCTGTGCCTTCTCTGCAATGAGCTTACCAACCTGAGCGGCCTGTTCACTCTTGTTCATTTTCTCAAGTCCAAGTGAAGATGCAGAAGCGAGAGTCTTCTGAGCCTCGTCATCGATAACCTGAACATAAATCTGCTTGTTGCTTCTGAATACGCTCATTCTTGGACGCTCTGCAGTGCCAGAAATCTTATTGCGTACTCTATACTTAATTTTGATTCGTCTTTCAATCTTTGTAATCATACTCTAATCCTTTCATTATTTAGCGTTTGCAGACTTACCAGACTTTCTTCTGATCTCTTCGCCCTGGAAGCGGATACCCTTACCCTTGTAAGGTTCTGGCTTACGGAATGAGCGAATCTTAGCACACACGAGGCCAAGCAACTGCTTGTCACATGATTCGAGCATGATAAGAGGATCCTGATTTCTCTCAGACTTAGTTTCAACCTTGATCTCCTTTGGAAGCTCAAAGACGATACCATGAGAGTATCCGAGTGCGAACTCAAGAACATTACCCTGATTGCTTACACGGTAACCAACACCGACAAGCTGAAGAGTAGCCTTGAAACCTTCAGTAACACCATAAACCATGTTGTTAACCAAAGAACGATAAGTTCCCTGAAGAGCGTGACGCTGCTTTGGGTTATCCTGCATCAATTCTTCATTTTCAGCCATTGTTACCTGACCGTCCTCAATTGTCAAATTGATTGCAGGGTTAAACTTCTCCATTGTGAGTTCACCCTTAGGACCTTTAACAGTTACAATGCCATCCTTATGAGTAATAGTTACTCCTGCAGGAATACTAATAGGTAATTTACCAATTCTAGACATTTGTTATATCCTCCTTAATTAATAAACATAACAAAGAACTTCACCGCCAATCTTAAGATCGCGTGCTTCCTTGTCAGTCATTACACCTTTAGATGTAGATACCACTGCGATACCTAATCCATTAATTACACGTGGCATGTCCTTGTAACCAGTATATCTACGAAGACCTGGACGAGAAACACGCTTGAGCGACTGAATAGCGCTCACCTTAGTCTGAGGATCGTACTTGAGAGCCACCTTGATAGTGCCCTGTGGACCATCCTCTACGAACTTGTAGTTCAAAATGTAACCTTTGTCGAAGAGAATCTTAGTGATTTCCTTCTTAAGGTTTGACGCAGGAACTTCTACGACCTTGTGCTTAGCCTGGATCGCATTACGAAGTCTGGTCAGATAATCAGCTATTGGATCTGTCATAATAAAATTAAATTAATCGGGTCATAGGGTTATTATTTGCCCGACAATATTTAACAATAATGATAATTTAGCTTTAAGGGATATTGACACACCTACAAACGCGTAAAATTACACGTCTTTAGACGGCAATCCGTCAAAAAGCGTGCAAATTTACATCTTTTATTTAATATAAGCATTATCTATTTGCAAAATTTATGTCCGCAATACATAAATTTTAACAAAAAATAACATCCCATAGAGTTTTTGACAATCAAATTATTAAAAAGTTTACCACTCCCGAACTTGTGGTAAACTTTAATTTTTGACTACCAGCTTGCCTTCTTTACGCCTGGAATGAGTCCAGCAGAAGCCATTTCGCGGAACTGGATACGTGAGATACCGAACTGGCGGATATAACCTCTTGGACGTCCAGTGATCTTGCAACGGTTGTGAAGACGGATTGGATTAGCGTTAGCTGGGATAGCCTGGAGAGCGCGAGCTGCCTCATAAGCCTCCATTGGGTCACCAGTAGCAACAATCTTCTTCAGAGCAGCACGCTTAGCGGCATACTTTGCTACAAGCTTTGCACGCTTTACTTCGCGTGCCTTCATTGATTCCTTTGCCATATCAATTATTTTTTAGCGTCTTTAAATGGAAGACCGAATGCCTTGAGGAGTGCATAACCCTCTTCGTCAGTCTGTGCAGATGTAACGAAAGTGATGTTCATACCCATAATCTTATCAACCTGGTCGATATTGATTTCTGGGAAGATGATCTGCTCAGTGATTCCGAGTGTATAGTTTCCACGGCCATCGAACTTAGACTCAATACCCTTGAAGTCGCGAATACGAGGAAGAGATACGCGGATAAGCTTCTCAAGGAACTCATACATACGCTCGCGACGGAGAGTTACCATGACACCGATTGGCATGTGCTTACGAAGACGGAAATTTGAAATATCCTTCTTAGACATTGTTGCAACAGGCTTCTGACCAGTAATCTGGGCAATCTCGTTCATTGCAATCTCAATAACCTTCTTATCAGCAGTAGCCATACCAAGACCCTGGTTAACTACAATCTTCTTCAAAACAGGAATCTGCATTGGAGACTTGTAGTTAAACTGCTTCTGGA
>CALBJW010000075.1 GCA_937893145.1 uncultured Prevotellaceae bacterium
CCAGTTGTTGAACCTGATGAACCAGTAGTTGAACCTGATGAGCCAGTCGTTGAACCTGATGAGCCAGCTATTGACACTCCTACATACGGAATTCTCAGTTCTTACGAAATGACACTCTGGGAATGGAACAACATTCAGATTCCTGCTTCTGCATTCAACACAAAGGCAGACGACATCAAGGTTGTTATCTCTGGTGCAAGTTACGTTAAGTACATGATTGGTTCAAACGTGATTGCAGAATTCCCATGGAGCGACAACACTAAGTTTGGCGCAATCCTCCAACTCAATGCTTCACAACTTGCAGAAGCACTCAAGGGTAACCTCTACACTTGGGTAGGTGGTGGCAATCCTATCACTCTCAATATTGTATGCTACGGTGAAGGCGGTAAGCCAGAACCACTCCGCGACCCTTCTACTCTTGACATGAAGAACTTCGGAGATCGCAGCTATGCTATTGCTCACAAGTATCAGTTGACAGATGTTCCTACACTCTACCTCACTATTCCTGATGCTAAGGGCAAAGACCTCAATTCAGTTCTCTTCAAGGACCGTTCAACTAACACTGCCGAATACCATGCTGTAACAGTTCAGATGGTTGACAAGAGCAAGGGCGTTGAGAACTTCACAGACGATGGTGAAATCAAGGTTCGTGGTAACTCTACAGCAGAATGTATCAAGCGTCCTTATCGCATCAAATTCCCTAAGAAGCATAAGCACGACATGCTTGGTGGTGGTTACGACAAGCGAAACTGGGTTCTCCTCGCTAACTACCTCGACCCTGCCATGATTCGCAATGCCCTTTCATACTATGTTGGTCAGGAAACAGGCATGGAGTTCTGTCCTGGTTACCAGTTTGTTGATGTTGTAATCAACGACGAATACCGTGGTACATACCAGGTTACAGACCAGATTGAAGTTGGTAAGAACCGTATTGATGTTGATGAAAACACAGGTTGGTACATCGAGGTTTCTCGTATCGACATGATTGAAGAGCCAAGTCTCGTGGCTGGTAGTCTTCCTATGTCTATCAAGAACCCAGAACCTGATGCTGAAGCAGAAATTTCTGTTCTCAAGAGCGAAGTTTCTGAGTGGTTTAACAATGTAAGCAAACTCTTCTTCTCATACAATCAGTCAGCATTCACAAACCCTACAACAGGTTGGCGTGCTTACTTCGATGAAGAATCGCTCGTTAACTACTATGTTGCAGTCAACCTTGCTGGTGACTATGATGGTTTCATGACAGTCAAGATGTACCGTGACCTTGATGGCAAGATGAAGTTCGGTCCTCTTTGGGACAAGGACCTCTCTGCAGGCAACTATGAAGATGGTACAAAACTCATCGAGGAGCATAACAATGGTCAGTTCGTGAACTACCTCAACGTATTGCTTCGTGACCCTGTATTCGTAAAGAAGATTCACGACAAACTCGCTGAATTGGTCAACAACGGTTTCGAGAAGTCTATCCAGAACTACATCACTAAGATTGATGCAGAAATCGCAAAGACTGAACCTCTCAACCACACTGTATGGTCGAACTACTCAAGCTGGAAACTTTCTTTCGACACTCATACAGCAGCCATTTCACAACTCCGTGACTATTTCACAAAGCGTGTTCCATTCGTAGTGGAGAAGATTAACGCTAAGTACCAGGCACTCGGTGGTTCACGTATCAAGGCTAAGGCTAACGAAGAACTCACATCTATCGAAAGCGTAGGTCAGACAGATGTTGCCGTTTATGCTGGCAAGGGTACTATTATCGTTGCTGCCAACAATGGTCAGTCGGTTCCAGTATATAGCCTTTCCGGTATTGAGGTTGCACGTCCTACAAGTGGGCAGTCTGTAAACCTCCCAGCAGGTACATATATCGTTGCAGGCAAGAAGGTGATGGTAAAGTAATCCATTCCTATTAACACATACTAAGCCGTTTTAGGGTTGAATTTGGGCAAATGTCCATTTCAAAAAGCTCTAAAACGGCTTTTTCTGTGAAAAAACATGCTTATATTTTGTGGTTTGAGAGGGAATGTCTATATTCGCAGTTACTAATCATTAACAATATAAAAAAGTACATTATGTTTTCAATCAAGAAATGTATTCTCGTTGCAGCAGCATCATTGATGCTTACTGCATGTGGAACAACTTCAACTGTTCCTATCACAGGACGTAAACACACTCTCCTCGTTGACGATGCACAAGTGCTTAGTCTTAGCAAACAGCAGTTCAACGAAACGATGAAGTCGCTCACTCTCTCAACCAACACCACCAACACTGCCATCGTGAAGAGGGTTGGACAAAGACTTGCTAATGCCGTTGAGAGTTACCTCAAGAACAATGGTCTTGCCAACGAACTCAAGTACTACGAATGGGAGTTCAACCTTGTGAAGAGCAATCAGGTCAATGCCTTCTGTATGCCAGGTGGTAAGATTGTGGTTTACGAGGGAATGATACCTGTTGCAAAGGATGAAGCATCACTTGCCATCGTTCTTGGACACGAGATTGCACATGCTGTAGCAAAGCACTCTGCCGAGCAACTCTCGAAGCAGATGCGTCAGCAATACGGAACACAGATTCTTGGTGCAGTACTCAACAAGGCTGCTGGTGCCAATACTGCCCAACTTGCCACAGCGTTGGCACAACAGGGTTTCTCGTTTGCTAACCTCAAGTATAGCCGTGATAACGAGACTGAGGCAGACCGCATGGGACTCATCTTTGCTGCTATGGCTGGTTATGACCCTCAAACAGCTATCGCATTCTGGCAACGTATGGCAGCAGCATCAACATCACAAAAGGCAGAAATCCTTAGCGACCATCCAAGCGATGCCACTCGTATTGCTTCACTGCAGAAATTCATGCCTGAAGCTATGCAGTATTATAAGAAGTAAGACATATTCCTTTGAATTGTACAAACAATTAGCAATTGCTACAAAAACAAAGAAGCAGAACCCGAGAGTTCTGCTTCTTTTGTTTTTATAAGGATATATGTCGTTATCCGAGGAAGCTGAGGAGGATACCTGCTGCAACTGCAGAACCAATCACACCTGCTACGTTAGGACCCATAGCGTGCATGAGGAGGAAGTTGCGAGGATCAGCCTTCTGACCTTCAGTCTGTGATACACGAGCTGCCATAGGAACAGCCGATACACCTGCAGAACCGATGAGTGGGTTGATCTTTTCCTTGAGGAAGAGGTTCATCAACTTAGCCATGAGCACACCAGAAGCAGAACCGATACCGAAGGCTACGATACCTACACAGAGGATAGCGATAGTCTGACCGTTGAGGAATGCCTCTGCAGAAGCGGTAGCACCAACAGTAACACCAAGCATGATAACTACGATGTTGTTGAGTTCGTTCTGTGCAGCCTTAGAAAGACGTTCTACTACTCCACTCTCCTTGAAGAGGTTACCGAGCATGAGACAGCCGATGAGTGTACCTGCAGATGGAACGATGAGTGACACGATGATTGCAACAACGATTGGGAAGACAATCTTCTCCTTCTTGCTGACAGTACGAAGCTGAGTCATACGAATCTTACGTTCTTTCTCTGTAGTGAGGGCACGCATGATAGGTGGCTGAATAACTGGAACGAGTGCCATGTAGCTATATGCTGCTACGGCAATAGGACCAAGAAGTTCAGGAGCGAGCTTCGATGTGAGGAAGATAGCTGTTGGACCATCTGCACCACCAATAATACCGATAGATGCTGACTGTGCTGCTGTGAAGTTCTCGATAGGAAGACCAAGAGAAGCAAAGTCAATCTGTGTTACGAGGAATGTAGCAAAGATACCAATCTGAGCTGCTGCACCAAGGAGAAGACTCTTTGGATTAGCAATGAGTGGACCAAAGTCTGTCATGGCACCTACACCAAGGAAGATAAGACAAGGATAGATACCAGCCTTAACACCAATGTAGAGTACATCGAGAAGACCACCATGTGCCATGATGTAACCATAGCTGTGGAAGTTTGGAGAATCAGGATTGAGGAACTCATTGTTCCACATGTTGGTATCAAAGAGTCCTGCGCCAGGAAGGTTGGTAAGAATCATACCGAATGCGATAGGCAAGAGGAGGAGTGGTTCGTACTTCTTCTCGATAGCGAGATAGAGCAAGAAGCATCCAATGCCAATCATTACGAAGTTCTTCCAGCCTTCACCTACAAAGAAGCTCACGACACCCATCTCCGAGAAGAACTTCTGAACGCCTTCTGTAAGATTGAAGTCTGCAGCCATTGCTGGTGCTGCCATAAGCATCATTGCAGCGAGAATAGCTATAAACTTAATATTTTTCATAAGTCAGGAATTAAATTTTAACTTTTAACTTTTAATTTTTAATTCCAACTTACGCAAGTTCGATAAGTGCCTGACCACTCTGTACCTGAGTACCAGGTTCTACGAGGAGAGCCTTAACTGTACCTGCAGATTCAGCAGTGATGCTGTTTTCCATCTTCATGGCTTCGAGCATGAGAACTGTATCACCTGCCTTAACAGCATCGCCTACCTTAACGCAGAAACGAGTAACTGTACCTGGAAGTGGAGCTGTAACAGCATTGCCTGCAGCTGGCTTTGGTGCTGCTGGTGCTGGGGCTGGAGCAGCAACTGGAGCTGGAGCAGCAGGAGCTGGCTTTGGAGCAACCTCAGCCTTTGCAGCTACGAAGTCGGCAACCATCTCAACGAGGAGGTCACCCTGATTTACACTCTGACCTGCAGCAACTGCTACACGCTGTACTGTACCATCAACTTCTGAAACGATATCGTTAGCCATCTTCATAGCCTCGATAACGAGAAGTACATCACCACGCTTAACATGCTGACCGTCTGTTACATTAATCTTTGTAACTGTACCTGGAAGTTCTGAATTTACATTCTTTGGACCACCTGTCTGTGCAGCTGGGTTAGCAGCAGGCATTGCTACCTTTGGACCCTGAGCCTTCTTCTGTGGAACCACCACATCGTATGTCTGGCCATTAACAGTAACCTTGTAGTTGCCACCCTTGAGGTCATCAACTGAAGCTGTATAGTCCTGTCCGCCAATTTTGAAACTGTATTCTTTCATTTTAATTAATTCATAATTCATAATTCATAATTCATAATTTTGGGCTGCGCATAAGAATGGTTCAATGCCTAAGCTCTAATCAGAACATGAGAAATGAATTATTTTATTTTTTCTTGTTTATTTTTTCACAATCCATAACACCTAATTCAAAAACTACCAGAAGGCAATTATGAATTATGAATTATGAATTATGAATTGTACTAATATCTTGGGTTAAGTTGTGAGCCCCAAGCTGAATTTGGAGTTGGAGTAATAGTGAGTACACGGCTCTCACGGTTTTCTTTCTCTGTGAGATAGAGATGAAGAGCCATAGCTACTGCTGCTTTGTCAAGTTCGCTCTTTTCGAGTGTCTTTACCTGCTTGTTTTCCAGATGAGCCTCCTTAACATTCTGCATCTTGGCATTTGTCTTCTTTGCAACTGCTGTGAAGATACCAAGCACAAGAACAAGAATAAGGAGAATGGCGAAAACAACAAGGATAGACATACCCGCCAACTTCCAAATATCTAAATCTGCGATTGATAAAAACTGCATAATTCAAATATATTAAAGTGGAATATTACCATGCTTCTTTGCAGGGTTAACGAGCTTCTTGTTCTCAAGCTGAGCAAGTGCACGAACGATGCGGAAACGAGTGTTGCGTGGCTCGATAACATCATCGATATATCCGTACTTAGCTGCCTGATATGGATTAGCAAAGAGCTTTTCGTACTCAGCTTCCTTCTCCTTGATGTAAGCTGCTGCTGCCTCTGGACCCTGCTCTTCCTTGATAGCCTTAGCGTCCTTAGCATAGAGAACTGATGCAGCACCACTTGCACCCATAACTGCAATCTCAGAAGATGGCCATGCGTAGTTGAGGTCACCACGGAGCTGCTTACATGACATAACGATGTGTGAACCACCGTATGACTTACGGAGTGTAACTGTTACCTTTGGCACTGTAGCCTCACCGTAAGCGTAGAGGAGCTTAGCACCGTGGAGGATAACTGCGTTGTATTCCTGTGCTGTACCTGGGAGGAAGCCTGGTACATCAACGAGAGTTACGATTGGAATGTTGAATGCATCACAGAAACGAACGAAACGAGCACCCTTACGAGAAGAGTTGCAGTCGAGCACACCTGCAAGCTGCTTTGGCTGGTTGGCAACGATACCAACTGACTGACCATTGAAGCGAGCGAAACCTACGATGATGTTCTTTGCGTAGTTTGGCTGAACCTCGAAGAACTCACCATTATCAACGATACCAGCAATAACCTGATACATGTCGTAAGGCATGTTTGGATTGTCTGGGATAATCTCGTTGAGGTAATCCTCCATACGGTCGATTGGGTCTGTACACTCAACGCGTGGAGTCTTTGAAAGGTTGTTCTGTGGGATATATGAGAAGAGCTGCTTAACCATAGCAATCATCTCTTCTTCGTTAGAAGCTGTGAAGTGAGTTACACCAGACTTTGTAGCATGAACAGATGCACCACCGAGCTGCTCCTGAGTAACAACTTCACCAAGTACTGCCTTAACTGGACCAGGACCTGTGAGGAACATGTATGAAGAACCTTCAACCATGAATGTGAAGTCTGTGAGGGCTGGAGAGTAAACTGCACCACCAGCACAAGGGCCCATGATAGCAGAAATCTGTGGAACAACACCTGATGCAAGGATATTACGCTGGAAGATTTCAGCATAACCTGCAAGTGCGTTGATACCTTCCTGAAGACGAGCACCACCTGAATCGTTAAGACCGATAACTGGAGCACCTACCTTCATAGCGATGTCCATAACCTTACAGATCTTGCTTGCGAGCATTTCTGAAAGTGAACCTGCACTTACTGTGAAGTCCTGTGCGAATACATATACGAGACGACCGCCGATAGTACCAGAACCTGTTACAACACCATCACCAAGATAGTGCTTCTTCTCCATACCGAAGTTTGTACAACGATGCTCTACGAACATGTCCATCTCTTCGAAACTGCCCTTGTCAAGGAGCATATCAATACGTTCACGAGCTGTGAACTTGCCCTTTGCGTGCTGCTTCTCGATAGCCTTTTCACCGCCACCGATGCGTGCCTTAGCACGCTTATCCATCAATTCCTGGATTCTTTCTGTTTGCTTAGACATTTTTATTTAATTCATAATTCATAATTCATAATTCATAATTTTGGCTGCGCTTCGGAAAATCGGGCACAAAACCATAATCAGAAATCAGAAAAATGAACTATATTCGTTTTTTTATTATAACTCTCATAATTCCCAATCCTTAACCCATAACTACCCGGAGGTAATTATGAATTATGAATTACGAATTATGAATTTACTTATTCTGTGGTTCACAAAGTTCTGTCAAAATACCTGCAGTTGACTTTGGGTGAAGGAAGCCGATCATCATCTGCTCTGCACCTGGACGTGGAGTCTTGTCGATAAGGCGGATTTCCTTGCCTTCGCACTCAACGAGAGCTTCTG
>CALBJW010000076.1 GCA_937893145.1 uncultured Prevotellaceae bacterium
TCATCCCTGATGTCCACCGACACATTAGTCAAAACTTTTGAATCCATTTTTCTTTGAAAAAGTTATAAATTAAAATTTATGGGTTAGAAGCCTAACGGCTTGGTTAGTCGCGATGCGAGGTTAGAAGCCTAACGGCTTGGTTAGTCGCTACGCGAGGTTAAAAGCGTAACCTCCCCCTCTGGTGGTCCCTACTCCCACCCAACGCACACAAGAGCCTTGTTCTGCGGATGAATAGTAGAGTCCTTCTTCCAGGTGATTTCATTCACCTCCCCGATGACCTCATAGCAGTGGAGCTTGCCATCCTTAGCGATGCCCTCCTGCTCGAAGCGTTCGAGGTTCGCACCCTTCACACGGAAAGCCACCCTGCTGTAAGGCTTGCCATCCTCCTTCGGTTCGTTAATCACTACCTCCTTGTACTTGTAAGGCTCACCAAGATATGTGCCTTCAATGGTGTCGTACACCTTTGCAATAGTTCCGAGAATTTTCATTTGTTTATAAGTTTATGGGTTTAATAGTTTAATAGTTTATAGGTTTAATAGTTTAATGTCTTTCGTAACAAAGTCTTTCGTCTTCGTAGCGAAGCGTTTCGTAACGAAGTGTTTCGTAGGCGTAGCCGTTTCGTAGCGTCAGCGTTTCGTACCCTTATGGGTTTCTTCGAAAATGGACAAACTATTCATCACGAACCGCTTGCCCCAATATGAACAAAGTTACACAACATTACAAAACTAAATGGAAATGACAAAGTATCTAAGTATATTCAATAACGAATGAACTTAAAACTGAAAAGAGAGTTGAACCATCACCCTGCGCCCTTGCTGCCTTCTCCGCACCTCAGCGACAAGGTCGTTGATGAAGCGGATGCCCAGCTCAGTCCATGTGGTGAAGCGTTCAGTAGTTACCGTACCATCCTTGTTGCGATGGTTGTAGGTGCGAGTCTTCGTGAAACCCCTCCGAGCATATTCCGCATACGGAGTGTATCGGCCCGACCTACCAAACTGTATATGAGCAGCACAGAGCAACTTGTTCAGTTCCTGTGGAGTCATCTTTAGAGAGTGAGCGATGGAGCGAACGGTAAACGAACTGACACTCTGGAGCGTTTCCTTGCAGTAGTCTGCCAGCGGTTCCAGCTCCGTGAGTTCACCCCTCAGTTCCTCCTGGCACTGCACGAGCTGCCTCGTCCGGCTCCTCATGCGTTCCAGTTCCCTTCTGAGCGACTCCTGATACCAGTCCTCCAGTTCAGCCCATCGAATTACAAGCTTTGCACGAGCCTCGTCGTTGAACTTCGTGGCGATGTAGAGACATTCCAACTTTGTGAGGTCATAATAAGGAACCATACGCGAAGCCCCGTTGCTTGTCTGCACCAGTCTTTGCTTGAGGGAAAAATTTCCCCCATGCACCTTCATCCAAGCAGGCTCCATTTTCCTTACAGCCTTCATCAAGTCGTTGTGCGGTTTACCACAAATCTCTGCAATCTCCAACGAAGTCATTCTCTGCACCTCGCAAGCTTCAGCCCCCATCACCCTATCCAGAGCGAGAGGGGCACAACCTTTTTTCTTTGTTGCCATAGATATTAATAATGAGTGGGTACATACATTCAAAGAACATCGCCAAACATCAACTCAGGAGCGAGTCCTTTGTTTTGTTTGACGATGCAAAGGTCTTATTTTTACTTCACATGTCAAAGTTTCAAAACAAAATACGAGCGACATTCAGCATGGTCGCTGAATGTCGCTCGTACATCTAAACATATTGAAAAATAACTATTTATGGAGTGTCGCTAAAAACTCCTCAATCTTGTCGCTTTCCCAAGATGGCACCTTCTTTTCCTTTGCTAAGAGTATAGGCTCTCCTTTAGTGTTTACAAAGACAGAAGGCACTATTTTTTCTAAATTGGCTTTAGTTACTTTTTTCAAATCTATCATAGGTTTATACATTCCCATTATCAATTCCCTCAGTAATTGTTTGTTTGATTTGTTGGGAATCCAAGTGATATGTGCTAATGTGTCAGGCTTATATTCTACATGCCCGAAATAATAAAGAAATTCTTCATTTGTTGTATCTTGTCCGATAAAGTTATGTACCACCAGGGAATCTCTGAAAGATATTAGTTTGTCAGTAGTAAAAAGCAGAGGAAAATGATCTATCGCATCCGCATCCTCTACCACCTCAGCGTCCACCACCTGTGCATCAGCAGTCGGTTCTTGTCGCCAATTCCCATCCTTGCCGATGTTGAACGTCTGGTAACCGTTGCCCAGATTCACCTGAGCCACATTTGCACCCTGCAGGATGCGTTGCAATGCCTCTATTTTCTGTTCTTCTGTCATTGTTCTTGGGGGTGGTTATTGTTCATCTGATACCGTTTCGCCTTTGTTTCCCGACAGTTTGTCGTTCAATTTATCTTCCAACTCTTCCAGCGTTGGAATCATGCCTTCAACCTTTGTAGGATAGAGTTTCTCCAAATCAAACTCGGATATGCCGATAGGTTGACTGCTTCCTTCGAGAGCATACTGAGCAAGAAGGTTGTCCTTGCTTTTGCACACCAGAATACCGATGGTCGGATTGTGGTGAGACAGTTTCAATAAGTGATTGCATGCCACAACATAGCCTGTCAGTTGCCCAACATCAGGAAAATCGAACTCTCCAATTTTGACCTCGATCACGACGTAGCAATTAAGCGGAATGTGGAAAAACAACAGGTCTATGAACTTCTCTTTCGCCCCTATCTGCAGTCTATATTCTTTCCCAACATAAGCAAAACCTGTACCCAATTCAACAAGAAATTCTGTGATATTCTTCAGCAAAGCATCCTTTAGTAACTTCTCGTTGTACTCACCCGTTACTCCTGCAAAGGCAAAGTTGTACGGGTCCTTTGTAATCTCTTTAGCAAGGTCGCTCATCGGTTCAGGCAGAGTGCTTTGGAAGTTGGTTACCGCCTTGCCTTCTCGCTCGTACAGATTAGATGTAATCCATGTTTCAAGCACAGCACGACTCCATCCTTCCTCGATTGTTTTACGGACGAAGAAGAGAGCTTTCTGACGGTCGCCTTTTACCTTGTCAATAATTGTGCAGTGATGTCCCCAAGGAATTTGAAATAATCCAACAGGTTGTTGGACAATTTCAGATGCATCTGCGTTCGCCTTATTTTCTAATTGTCCAACAACCTGTTGGACAATTTCAGTCTCATGATTATAAAGCATATAGAAGCTCTTGCAATAGTAAATATTACTGCGTGACAACCCCTCTACACCAGGAAGTGCCTGCTGCAGATCTTTACTCAACTGCGTGATGACCTTCTCACCCCAACGATCCTCAACATGCATCTCTACGATGTCACGCCCCAGTTGCCAGTTGAAGAGGAGCTTCTCCGTGTTCACCTTCACCGCTGCCTTTATCTGGCTACGACGGTAGCGCATGGAAAGGTCTTTAATCCACTCCTTGTATTCCTTGTCTATTATAGTGATGTTCTTGCTCATTTTGTCTTTTATTCTTATCATATGATGAATGTCATTGTTTTGGGATTAATGGAATGTCATCACTTGAAGGTAGCGTCTGTTCACCATTGCCCATGTTGAGCTGGGCAATCTGTGTGGGCTTTGCAGCCAGTTCCTTCATTGCCTCCGCAGTCTGTTTTGCATCCTCCTTCGCCTCCTGCTTCTCGTCAGCGTATGCAGCATCAATAGTGTTGAGGATGCGGATGTCCTCACGAGTGATGTCCTCGTCGAGAGCTTTGCGGATGAGGTAGTCAAACTGGTCAGCGAGAGTGTGGTTGTCCAACCGTGAAGCCACTTTGGCGAGGGCATCAATCGACACAACACGAGGTTTGTCCTCAGCAGCCTCTCTGTGCTTCGCCTCCTCCATCTCGTAACGCTTGCAGAGGGCTATCACACTATAAATCTGTTCCAACTTCACACGAGTTAGAGTATTATCATAGTAGAGTTTCGCCACAAAACGCTTCTCGCTTGCCTCGTCACTGATGTGCCAGTCGGTGCGGTAAGGCATTGCTTCGTAACGCTCACGCTGGTAGTTGATGTCAAAACCATCCTCATCGATTATCGCCTTGCAACCGCTGCTCAGCGTCTTCTCCGTTATCAGTTGTCGTACATGAAGCACACGCGTCTCCTCACTCCCCATGTTCGTCATCACATCCAGCACCCTGTCAGCCATCTCTCGCATCTCTGCCGTATCGCCACATTCCAACCAATGCATCACTCGAAGCATGTCCTGACGCATCTCACCCGACAGGTCAATGAAGCCGTTCCTGCAGAAAGCCTCCACATATTGCCGCACATCCTCGCTCCAAGGCTCACAGTCCTCTATCATCTCCATCAGCACCGAGCGTACCGTGTCGAGCTTACGACTGGTGGCTGTTCGAGGTACCAGCGGACCCTCGTACGATCAATCCTCCCACATACTTCTTTGAGGAGCCAGAAAGTAACCATTATGTTCATCATAATCCCTGCGAAGTCGTGGTGCCTCAATCGTCAGCTTTGCCTGGCTATAATGCCCTTCAGCCCCTTTCCCTTCGTTGTAGCTGATGATGTGCGAACGAAGTGTATGCCTATGTCCAGCGTGTAGCACCATAAGCAGTTCCTGCTTCTGGTTGTCATCGATGTAGCCGAGGTGTTCGTCCACATCATACACAGCCACGCACTCCACACCAATCTCATTCTCTTCAGCCGACTCCACAATCAGCGTCACCATCCTGCCCACACATTCCGGCAACCACACACCAAGCCTATCAGCCACATCATGATGGCTGATGCCCTTAACAGTGTATGTTGGTCGTTGTAGTGGCATAGCGGTTTACATTCTCAGAAGTCAGACATTTCCACGTTCATAACTTCAGAATCTCTAATGATGCAAAATTACTTCTTTCTCCCTAATCCTCCAAATCATTTCTCCATTTTTCTCCATTCCCCCCAGAACATTTCTCCTTATCCATATTGATTTGTTACGAAAACAGAGTCAAAGACCAATTTCCCCACTCACGAAGAGATGAGTGGGGGGAATATATACACATCAATTTGTTTGCCTAAATAATTAGGTGTGGTTCATTGGTCTGTCCCTTGATTTCCTGTTTTTACAAAAATAAAGGCAAAAAAAAGAAAAAAGACACAAAACGATATCAATGAACTAAAAAAACATTATATTTGCAAACGGAAATATGATACTAATAAAAAAAGGCGAGTTGCCCCGCCTTGAATGTTTTCACAACGGAATAATCCTTATTGTGAATTGCTGATTTAGTATCTGGGTGCAAATATATGAAGAATTATTGTAACATCCAAAATATTTATAATAAAAATGAAAAACATTTTAGGTTTAGATTTGGGAACCAATTCTATTGGTTGGGCCAAAATCTCTATTGATGAAAATGGTAATGCTCTACCACAAATCAAACTTGGCAGTCGCATTATCCCTATGAGCCAAGATGTACTTGGCAAGTTTGATAGTGGTGTGACTGAATCTCAAACTGCTGCTCGCACCGGTTTTAGAGGTACGCGAAGATTAAGAGAAAGATGCTTACAGCGTAGAGAGCGTTTGCTGCGAGTATTGCACATTCTAAATTTTCTCCCAGAACATTTTGACAATGCTATTGGTTGGAACAAAAACAACAATAAGACTTACGGTAAGTTTATCGATGATTCAGAGCCAAAGATAGCATGGAAACGAGATGCTGATGGAAAGATGAAGTTTATCTTTATGGAGGCATTCAATGAGATGCTTTCCGATTTTGCAAAATATCAGCCTGCACTCGTTGCAGAGGGCAAGAAGATTCCGCTCGACTGGACTCTTTACTATCTTCGAGACAAAGCTACAAGGCAAGCCATAACCAAAGAACAGCTTGCGTGGATTCTGCTCAATTTCAATCAGAAGAGAGGATACTATCAGTTGCGTGGAGAAGATGAAGAAGAGGACAAATCGAAGTTGGAAGAATACTATGAACTAAAGGTTACCAGAGTGGAAGCAACTGATGAAAAGAGAGGAAATGACACATGGTATAATGTCTATCTTGAAAATGGATGGATATATCGTCGTCCAAGTCGCACATCGCTTGAGGATTGGACGGGAAAGGTCAAAGAATTCATAGTGACCACAACTCTTGATGCAGATGGTAATGTTAAACTTGACAAGGATGGCAACCCTCGTCGCTCATTCCGTGCTCCTGGTGCAGATGATTGGAAACTGCAGAAGAAGCGTGCAGAAGCTTCAATCGAAACTTCTGGCAAGACTGTAGGTTCTTATATTTATGCAAGTCTGCTTAACGACCCAACGAATAAAGTGAGAGGAAAACTTGTGCGAACCGTAGAACGCAAGTTCTATAAAAGCGAACTTATAAAGATACTCAACAAGCAAGCAGAATATATTCCAGAACTCAAGGACCATACTCTTTTGGAAGATTGTGCAAGGGAACTCTATGCACGCAACATTCCTCATCAGAATAGCCTTAAGAAGAAAGATATGACATACTTGCTCGTTGAGGATTTGCTCTTCTATCAGCGACCACTCAAGAGCAAGAAGTCTCTCATCTCCAACTGCCCTTACGAACATTATGACTATGTTGACAAGGAAACAGGAGAGGTGAAAGTTCAGCATATTAAGGTTATAGCAAAGTCTAACCCTTATTATCAAGAATTCCGCTTGTGGCAATTTATCCGAAACCTAAGATTGTATGAGCGCGAAGGAATTGATGAAAACGAGGTGACATCTATATACCTGAAAAATGAAGAAGACTATGAGCGTCTCTTCACTTTCCTTAATGATCGCAAGGATATAAGCCAGGATGCATTGATGAAAGATTTTCTTGGTTTGAAGAAACCAAGAGGAAAAGAGAGCAAGTATCCACTCCGTTGGAATTATGTAGAAGACAAGTCTTACCCATGCAATGAGACTCGCCACATCATGCTCAATGCACTCAACAAAGCAAATATCCCAACAGCCCTAATAAACAACAAAGATGTAGAGTACCGCTTGTGGCATGTCCTCTATTCAGTTGAAGATAGAAACGAGCTCATCAGTGCATTGAAGCAATTTGCAAGTAAAAACAACCTCCCAGAATCATTCGTAGAAGAGTTCAAGAAGATTCCATCATTCAAGAAGGAATATGGTGCATACTCGGAAAAGGCTGTAAAGAAACTTCTTTCCGTGATGCGAATGGGTAGATTCTGGGATGAAGAATGCATCCCTTCAAGTGTCAATCGTATATTTAATGGAGAACTTGATGACAACATTAAGTCTCGAATGAGCAAACAAGGATTCTCCCCTCAATCCATTTCAGACTGCAAGGGACTCCCAGAGTGGCTTGCATGTTATGCTGTGTATGGTCGCCATTCAGAGGCACAGGATTTGGCACGCTGGGAGACACCTGCCCAGTTGAAATCATTCATACACGACTTCAAGCAGTACTCGCTCCGTAACCCAATCGTAGAGCAATGCGTACTCGAAACCCTTCGCACAGTTTGTGATATTTGGGAAGAATGCGGACACATAGATGAAATACATCTTGAACTCGGCAGAAGTATGAAGAGTACGGCAGACCAGCGCAAGAGAATGACCGACCGCAATATCGAGAATGAGAACACAAATATGCGTATCAAAGAATTGCTTCTCGAACTCAAAAATGATAGCGGCATTCAAGATGTTCGTCCATACTCACCAATGCAGCAGGATATTCTCCGCATCTACGAAGAAGGTGCATTGCAGGAACTCACGAAGGAGGACAAGGACTTTGATGAAATAAACCGTATCTCACGTCTTGCGACTCCAACACATTCCGAACTCATCAAGTATAAACTTTGGTTGGAGCAGAAATACCGCTCCCCATATACGGGCGAAGCCATTTCGCTCTCTAAACTTTTCACACCTGCATACCAGATTGAGCATGTAATCCCACAAGGCAGATTCTTCGACGATTCGCTTTCAAACAAAGTGATTTGTGAAGCCGAAGTCAATCAGCTAAAGACTAATATGCTCGGCTATGAGTTCATCAAAAAGTGTGGAGGTCAGATAGTCCATTGTCCAACACTTGGTAAAGTTAAGGTGTTCACGGAACAAGAATACAAGTCTTTCGTTGCAGACCACTACACTAACAATCGAGCAAAAGCAAAGAAACTCATGATGGATGACATTCCAGAAGAGTTTATTCAGCGTCAGATGAACGACAGCCGCTATATAAGCAAGGTCATCAAAGGTCTCCTCTCAAATGTGGTACGTGAGCAGAATGAAGTGGATGCCATCTCAAAGAATGTCATCCCTTGCACCGGTGGAATCACAGATCGCTTGAAGCACGATTGGGGGCTTAATGATGTCTGGAACCGCATAGTAAGCCCACGATTCCAGCGAATGAATGTGCTTACCAACTCAGAAGATTTCGGACATTGGGAAGACAAGGATGGAAAACGAGTGTTCCAGACTACGATGCCGCTCGAACTCCAACGAGGATTTAGCAAGAAACGTATAGACCATCGCCACCACGCAATGGATGCACTCGTTATTGCTCTCGCCTCACGCAACATAATCAGTTATCTCAACAACGAAAGCGCTCGCGACACCCAGCGTCGTGAAGACCTTCGCAGATTGCTTTGTGACAAGAACCGTGTCATCCGCAAGCCTTGGGAAACATTCACGCAGGATGCGTATGCTGCTCTTCAAGATATTGTGGTAAGTTTCAAACACTACATTCGTGTCATCAACAAGGCAAGCAATTATTATGAGCACTACAACGAAGATGGTAAAAAGGTTCTTGTAGCACAAAAGAGCGAAGGACAATGGGCGGTGCGCAAGCCAATGCACAAAGAGACAGTATTTGGACTTGTGAACCTAAAGCGTACAAAGGAAATTCCATTAAACAGGGCTCTCGAACAGGTTTATAATATTGTAGATAAAGACCTCAAGAAGAAGATTCAGTCTCTTATGGCTGAGGGAATGGACAAAAAGAAGATTTTGGCACACTTCAAAAACGCAGACAACAAGTTTAATGGTAAGTCGGTATCTAAGGTAGAAGTATATTATTTCTCCAATGATACTAACGAGCCTATGGTCGCTACACGCAAATCTCTTGATGACACATTCGATACAAAGAGAATTAAAAGTATCACAGATACTGGAATACAAAAGATACTCCTTAATTATCTTGAATCGAAGGGCAATGATCCAAAGGTTGCATTCTCTCCAGAAGGCATAATGGATATGAATGAGCATATCGAAGAATATAATGGAGGGAAGAAGCACCAGCCGATATTGAAAGTAAGGGTATGTGAACCACAAGGAGAAAAATATACTGTGGGTGCTAATGGAAATAAGAAAAACAAATATGTAGAAGCTCAAAGCGGAACGAACTTGTTTTTGGCTATTTATGAAGATGAATATGGTAATCGTTCTTATCAAACGATACCATTCAATAAGGTTGCAGAACGATTAAAAATGGGTTGGTCTCCTGTTCCGGAAGCAAATGAAAAAGGAGTTGCATTGAAATTTTATCTTTCTCCTAATGATTTAGTCTATGTACCTACTGAAGACGAAAGATTACAGCAAAGCCCAATCATTGATAAGAGCAGAATTTATAAGATGGTTTCTTCTACAGGCTCAGTGGTGTATTTTGTGCCAAATACTCTTGCGTCAATATTGCAGAACAAAGTCGAATTCATGTCACTAAACAAGATGGAAAAATCGATTGATGGGGAAACAATAAAGGCTGTTTGTTGGAAACTCGAAGTTGACCGTCTTGGCAATATCACCAAAATAATCCGATAATCTATGATCAAGAAAACACTCTACTTTGGCAATCCAACCTACCTCTCGCTTCGTGATGCACAACTTGTCATCAAGATGCCAGAGATAGAGAAGAATGACACATTGCCCGAACCATACAAGAAAGCAGCAGAGCGCACCATACCGATAGAAGACATCGGTGTGGTGGTGCTCGACAACAAGCGCATCACGATAACTACAGGAGTTATGGAAGCTTTACTCGACAACAATTGTGCTGTTATCACCTGCGATAGCAAGAATATGCCTATAGGGCTGATGCTTCCACTTACGGGCAACACATTGCAAAGTGAGCGTTTTCACGACCAAATAGAAGCTTCCCTCCCTCTCCGCAAGCAACTATGGCAGCAAACCATACGACAGAAGATTGCTAACCAAGAGAATGTGCTTCGACTCTATACCTCTACCAACACAAACTGTATGAAAGTATGGGCTGGAGATGTAAAGAGTGGAGATACAGAAAACATGGAGGCACGAGCCGCTGCTTATTATTGGAAGAATCTTTTCCCCGATATACCCGACTTCGTGCGAGGAAGAGATGGGGAGCCACCAAACAATCTGCTCAACTATGGGTATGCCATACTGAGAGCCGTGATAGCAAGGGCATTAGTAGGAAGTGGACTTCTGCCCACTTTTGGCATCCATCACCATAATCGCTATAATGCATACTGCCTTGCAGACGACATCATGGAGCCTTATCGACCTTATGTCGATGAACTTGTCATACAAATTATGCACGAGGAAGATGATTACACAGAACTAACACGCGACCTCAAAGCCAAACTTCTACAAATACCAGTTCTTGATGTTGTAATAGATGGTAAACGCAGTCCTCTTATGATTGCGGCAGGCATCACAACATCATCACTATACAAATGTTTTAGTGGAGAAAGGAGGCAAATCAGTTACCCTACAAGAAATTAGCGACCGATATGCTATTTGATTTCTCACGCCTAAGCGAATACCGTGTTATGTGGATACTCGTATTCTTCGACTTGCCAACGGAAACAAAGAAAGACAAAAAGGCTTATCAAGATTTCCGTAAGAATCTTCAGCGAGACGGATTCACTATGTTTCAGTTCTCCATCTATGTTCGCCATTGTGCAAGCAAGGAGAACATGGAAGTACACATCAAGCGTGTAAAATCATTCCTACCTGAATTTGGCAAGGTTGGCATACTCAACATCACCGACAAGCAGTTTGGTGACATAGAACTCTTCTATGGCAAAAAATCTCAGAAACCAAATGCACCAGGTCAGCAATTAGAGCTGTTTTGACAACTCGACTTTACAATGATTCACATATTATTAGAAAAAGGAATCTCATTCACTCAAGAATGGGATTCCTTTTTATACATAGTCTTTTTTATTTCTAATCAACTCTACAAATGGCTGATCTTCAGCATTATGTATATAGTCAGTTGTTTGCGACTATGCAAAGATACTAATTTGTCAGCAATTCACAACACAAGGAAATAAGTCTCAATTTGCGAAAATGTTGTTTGCGACTATGCAAAGATACTAATTTGTCAGCAATTCACAACATTTTGTCGTTGGGGGGGCGAGAGCTTCCCGTTGTTTGCGACTATGCAAAGATACTAATTTGTCAGCAATTCACAACTGTTACATCTTTCATGCCTAAAAAGCAGTTGTTGTTTGCGACTATGCAAAGATACTAATTTGTCAGCAATTCACAACAGAACTGCAAGGCGGCAGAGGACGAAGCGGTTGTTTGCGACTATGCAAAGATACTAATTTGTCAGCAATTCACAACATAAAACAGTTACTTTTGCAACATCTTAATGTTGTTTGCGACTATGCAAAGATACTAATTTGTCAGCAATTCACAACATCTGCTTCCATTAGTCGTTCTTTTCTAAAGTTGTTTGCGACTATGCAAAGATACTAATTTGTCAGCAATTCACAACGATAAAGCAACTGAACAATTCTATGTAGGGTTGTTTGCGACTATGCAAAGATACTAATTTGTCAGCAATTCACAACTCCAGCCGAAGCCGTTGCTCCAGTAGTCATGTTGTTTGCGACTATGCAAAGATACTAATTTGTCAGCAATTCACAACAACTTCTCATACTCTTACTATGTCAACTGGTTGTTTGCGACTATGCAAAGATACTAATTTGTCAGCAATTCACAACACTCTCTAAAATGCAGCAGCAAAGGCGGCTGTTGTTTGCGACTATGCAAAGATACTAATTTGTCAGCAATTCACAACCGTCTCGAAAGCAATGTTTCAGAATTAACCGTTGTTTGCGACTATGCAAAGATACTAATTTGTCAGCAATTCACAACTTGTTGGGGCACTCGCTTTTATTATGTCAGGGGTCTGTCAGGATTACAAGAATTGAAACAGGCAATACTCCAATCTTCGTACCTTCACAATCCAGATATATATGAAGTATCACCTGCTTATGTCCGCAAAGATAGTGAATATACAAGAAACGAGCAAGGAAAAGTAGAAAAACTTATAAAAAGAAATCAAAGTACAGTTCCATCCCCCCTGTAAAGAATCTGTCATTTCGATTTTATAGCCCCCTCCCAGCCTCCCCCAAAAGGGAGGGGGTGCCTCCGGATAGTATGATTGAACGATAACTTCAAAAAGGTGTCAGTCCCCTTTGGTTGAACGTTCGTTGAAAGGTATCATATTGTATTCAAGAATAAATTATATGTCCAATAAATGGCGTTTTATTGTCCATGTTAGCCATAACGTGCCCAATAAATGGCGTTTTGTTGTGCACGTCATCATGAACATGCCCAACAAATGGCGTTTTATTGTGCACGTTTATTGTCGCCAACACTAACAAATAGATCAACTAACTGATCGTTTATATAATAATTAGACTTTCCCATTTTTACCTTGTTAAGCAATCCCATATCTACAATTTTATTGAGATAAGAAGTTGCAGTATTGCGTGTCACCATCATGTCACGCTCCACATACTCTATTTTAGTATATGGATGGAAAAATAGGTTGTTAAGCAATTCATGTTTATATAATCTACCGAATGCAGGACGCAGTTTCTCTTTGTACTCTGCCATCAGTCTTGATATACCTTTGACCAGCTCGATAGTCTGAGTAGCCGTTTCTTCTACACCTCGCAACACAAATATTATCCAAGCTTCCCATTCTGCATCATTATCACCTTGTTTATCGCGAATCGCCTGAATCAACCTATAATATTCACCTTTGTTGTGAGTAATAAATCTACTAAGATATAAAATAGGCAAGTCCAGCAATTCTGTCATTACGAGATAAAGTATCAGCACTATACGTCCCGTTCTGCCATTACCATCATAGAAAGGATGAATACTTTCAAATTGATGATGTATGATTGCCATCTTGACAAGAGGATCTAAATCACAAATGGTTTCGTCGTTGATAAACTGTTCAAGGTTTGCCATCATTCGCTCAATTTCCGATGAGTCCTGAGGTGGGGTATAAATCACCTCACCCGCTGCATTCTTCAGACTTGTACCTGGCACCTTTCTAAAACCAGCATTGTTATTCTCAAGGTTTCGCTGCACTTCTTTTATCGTATTCAGCGTAAGTATGTGATGCTCCTTAACGTGCTTGAAACCTGTAATTAAAGCGTCACGATAGTTCATCACCTCTTTTTCTGCTGCCTTGATGATACTGCCTTTGATATCTAAATCTGCCTTATACAAATCATCTTGAGTTGTAACGATATTCTCCACCTCGCTACTATCCTTTGCCTCTTGCAATGTAAGTGTGCTGATAAGGATATTCTCATTAGGAATAGTCAAAGCAACTCCTTTCAACTCAGCAAGTTTCTTGTTCGCTTTGTTGAGCTGGCGCATCACGGCCTTCGTTTCAAGGTCGTAAGATAGTGGCAGATTCGGTATATTGTATTTTTGCATATTATGTCAAGGCTATGTACCCATCAAGTTTATTTTTGCAAATATACGAATAAAAATAATACCACACATAAATTAAAGACACAAAATATATATCCAGACTTGAAATAAACCTAAAAGAAATCAAAGTACAGTTCCATCCCCCCTGTAAAGAATCTGTCATTTCGATTTTATAGCCCCCTCCCAGCCTCCCCCAAAAGGGAGGGGGTGCCTCCGGATAGTATGATTGAACGATAAAACTATACAGATAATTTTTTAAAGTAAAATGAAAAGGTGAAAATATTACCTAATAGGATAAAAAATGACACATGTCTTATACTGAAAAAGGTTTACACATTGTAACATCAACAAAGTATAAACCTA
>CALBJW010000077.1 GCA_937893145.1 uncultured Prevotellaceae bacterium
ACAACTTCCAGTTGCTTGCTGCTGCAAAGTATAGCAACAGTGGCAACTTCGGTCTGTACGATATGGTCAATCATTATGGTGGTGACAACTTCGGTTCGTTGGCTACCGACAAACTCCCTGCATGGGGACAGGTGTATGCAGGAGGAGTGGGAGAATCTGTTTATCGCAGAAATGGTTATGGCAGCCTCAATGCCATACAGAAGATAGACAGCGTAAGGCAGATAAAGGCAAATGCCGACTATACCTACGACCGCATGACAAGTACAGGAAGTTCTGAGTCGTTCTACTTTGCAGGAGGTGAGAACATACATATTGCAGAATCTACCAATCCACTTGCCAAGGCTCATCGCCCTATGTTCAACATTAAGTTTGAGAATAACGCAAGCAATCACTATTTCTCTGATAACTTCAGTGTTAAGGCTCAGTTTCTTAGTAACGAAAATGATGTTTATTCTTCCACTGCTGCTGATGGCTTGTTAGCTATGCAGAGACGAAAATCAACTTCCATCAATCTGCATAATAACTTTTGGGGAACAATTCGTTTGGGCAAGAAGAAGTTTTCATTCACAAGTGACATTGGTTTCACACGAACTCCAAGTGTTTTAATGACGATGAACGATATTTTACAAAATGGTCAAAGCACACAGGTCAACACCAACCACAGCACCTCAGTACAGATTAAGCTTGGCAAGTGGAAGATAGACATGCCTATTGCCATCGCTGCCAACTACAATTTCATTGAGACGGAACTCATAAAGCCAGACCATGATGACCAGAGTCAGCGCATGAACGGATGGAAACTTGTGCCAAGTGTCAATCCTTCTACTTCATGGACATCCAAGAACAAGAAGTTCTACGCAGCAATGGGTGCAGCAATAAGATTGCTCTATCTTCAGACCCACCCTAACCCTCCCTATGAGGGAGGGGATGCCATCCGGACGGAACTCCCTCCCTCACAGGGAGGGCAGGGGTGGGTCTCTCTATTCTGTGAACCTCATGTATCCATGCGCTATACGTTCAGCGGCACTTCCGAACTGAACTTCAGCAGCGGTTTCAATAATTCAGCTGGCGACATGATGGATTTGCTCACTACTCCTGTGCAACTCAACTACCGAAGCACGTCGGCAGCATCGGGAGTGATCGGCAAGAGTCAGTCGTGGAGTACAAGTCTTCGCTACTCAAAACAGGTGCCATTCAGCTACTTTACCTTTGGTGCAAATGCCAGCTATAATCAAGGCAAGCGCAATGTACTTTCTTCTCGAAATGTAAGTCAAAACGCCACAGAGAGCACTTCCATCTTCCGAGATAGTCATACTCGTTCTGCAAATGGAGGTATTAATGCTTCAAAGAATATTCTTTCGCTCTTCACAAAACTCTCTGCCAATGCAGATGTGTCGTGGGGCAGCAGCGAATATATGATGCAGAACAAGTTCGTAACTGCCTACCACACTGGATACAACTTACATCTGCAAGCAGACATTACACCTATCTCATGGCTTGAAGTGAACGCAAAGGGCGACTACAGCAAGGATTGGTCACGCACAGTAGGCACAAACCAGTCGTCTGATAATCTCCGTTGCACAGGTTCATTGGCAGTATTCCCAATGCCAAAGCTTGAGATTCGCAGCACCTACAACTTCATGCACAATATGGTAGAACCTGGCAAATACAAAGATGCCTCGATGCTCTCTGCCTCAGTGCAGTACAAGACAAAGCGTGCAATATGGAAACTCACAGGCGACAACCTTCTCAATGTGCGCCAATACACACGCACCTCGTTCATGGACACCGACCGCTTCGTGCACACCACCAACCTCGTAGGTCGCACCGTGATGTTGACTTGCAAATTACTTTTGACAAGACAGTAACAAACAAAGGGAATTGATACATGTGCAAAAATTAATGATACATGGGGGGGAGGGGGTATGCTCTTAATGTTTGTATCTTTGCAGAGGAAGAAATGACATTAGGAACATTATGGAAAAATTGACATTGATATTCAAAAGATCTTTTGTGATGGGGGCGTGGCTCCTGTCTGCTGCTGCCGCTCTTGCTCAGGCTGGGGTTGAGGGGGTAGCGACTCCTACATTCAGTGTGGAACATGGTTTTTATGAAGGTAGGGGTTTTGCTCTGAAGATGACTCCTTCGGTGGAGGGACGCAGGATTTTCTATACTACGGACTGCAGTGAACCTACGATGCAGAGCAAGGAGTTTGGAAAGTCGTTGGCGATAAAGGGTACTACGGTGGTCAGGGCTGCTGAACTGGTGACGGACGACTCGCTGTCAGCTGTCGCTACGGCTACTTATATCTTCCTTGAGGATGTGCTGACTCAGGCTAATGATGCGTATGGCAATCCGACTTTCCCTGCGGGCTATCCAAGCTCTTGGGGTAAGTTCGACACGATGTATGGCACTGCTCCCGCTCACTACGCTATGGACAAGACGATTGTAGATGAGTCGAGGGAGAAGGTGTTGGCTGGGTTCAAGGACCTGCCTGTGGTGTCGGTGGTGACGGACAAGGACAACTTGTTCAGTAAGGTGATTGATGAGGAGAAGGGCGGCATATATATCTATACTGGTTCGCCTATGGGCGACGGCACTGGGCGTGATTGGGAAAGGAAGGTGAGTGTGGAGATGATTGGTGGGGAGTTGGACCATGATGTGACTGTGGATTGCGGCATTGAGATGCACGGCGGTCACAGCCGTCTTCCAGAGAAGAATCCGAAACATGCCTTTAAGTTGAAGTTCAAGTCGAAGTATGGTCCGAGCAAGTTGTACCATGATGTGTTTGGAAACGGAACGGAGAAGTATGAGGACTTGGTGCTGCGTACTTTCTTTGGCAATGCGTGGACTCACTGGGATGAGGGCAACCGCACGAAGGCTCAATATACTCGTGACCTATGGGCGCGTTCGGTGCAGGAGCGTCTTGGGCTGCCTCACAGCAAGGGGCAGACGGTGCATCTGTTTCTCAATGGTATGTACTGGGGCATATACAACCTGTGTGAGCGTATCAATGCAGAGCATTGTGCTGCTCACTACGGGGGTAAGACTAAGGACTATGATGTGATAAAGGTGGAGGAGACTGAGGGCGAGAAGGTTGTGACGACCGACGGCACTCTTGATGCTTGGGACAACATGCTCTCCATTGTGGAGAAGGTGAGGTCAAGCAATAACACTTCGCTGTACATGCTTGAGGGTAAGGGCGTTGATGGTGTGGAGGACTTGGAGATGGAGAAATGGCTCGACCTGGATGCTTTTTGCGACTATATGCTCATAAATATATATGGTGGAAATACGGACTGGGACCATCACAACTGGTATGCCTTCCGCAAGGTGGGCGACAGGGAGCATGGTTTCCGCTTCATGTGCTGGGACACGGAACTGATATTCGGCAGTGTGAATGAGAATGTGACTGGACTGGACAATGCTGGCAAACCATCGCACATGTTGAAGTGCCTGATGCGTAATGCTAAGTTTAAGGCACGATTTAATCATAGGGCGCATGTTCTGCTCACAGAGGGCGGTCCGTTGAGTGTGGATGGTGCTGTGGAGGTGTTTGATAGTCTGTATCATGTAATCGAGAATGCGATATATGATGAATCGGCTCGATGGGGCACATATCGCCGCGACATTCATCCTTACACGGCGAAGGGACACAGGTATCGTGTGGACAGTTACTACATGAATGAACGCAACAGACTCCTGACTGACTATTTCCCAAAGCGTACGGGGATAGTCATACAGCAGTTGCGTAACTTGGGATGGTACAATACGGCTGACGGGATTGAGGATGAGGTGGCTATGCCTTCTACTACGTCGAGCATGGTGTATGACCTGCAGGGCAGACTGTGCGGCAAGACTGATGAAGATGGAAATATGCCTCGCAACCTCAGGCAGGGCGTGTATATTGTTAATGGTGTGAAGATTTATTGCTCTACTTCAGGCTATCAGTCTTCTCGGTAGTGGTCTTCGGGGTGATGGTCTTGCGACGACGGAACCAGTCGAGGAGGGTGTAGCGCTCGAAGTCGTGCTGGAAGTTGAGACCAACACCCTGAGTGTTGAGGGTGGCTTTGGTGAAGTAGCGGTCGTTGGTCTGGTTATATGCCTTCACATAGAAGTCGCCCGACTCCCAGAGACGGTACTTGATTTCGAAGTCGCCGATGAAGTTTGCCTGATTGGTGAGGGAATTGTCACGATAGCCAAAGTTGCCATTGATGAGCAGGCGGTCGTTGAGCAGGCGGCCCGAAAGGATGCCCTCGACATCGAGGTCTTCAAGTCCGTTCTGACCAGTGGTGAAACCTGTGCCGAAGTTCCACTTGCTCTTTGAACCAAGCATGTTTGAGAGGGCTTGGTTGATTTGTCCTGAGATGGTGGAAGAGAGGAGAGAGGATATGGCTGTGGTGCCATAGTCTTCCATATTGTTCTGAGAGAGTTCGTTAGGATAGAAACGATGGAATCCGAGAAGTGAAATCATCTGCTTGTTCATCTCCTCATCGGAGTTGATGAGTGAGCGGACAAGTTGGCGTGTCTCTTCGCTTACGGTAGGCAGCTCAAAGTTGAAGGAGAGTTCCATATTGTCGAGATGGCCTACGATGTCGAGCAGACACTCTACCTTCACGCTGTTGTTGGAAGAGAAGGCTGTGGTGCCTGTGAGTTCGGAGAGTGGCACGGACTGTATGTCGTGCTTGCAGATGAGGTGTATGTTGGCATCAAACGGATTGCCATTGAACTCAACGGTTGAGCGTTCCTGTATGTCGAGGTCACGACTGGTGACATCGGTGAGGTACAGGCGGTACTTGCCCGAAGTGATGTTGTAGTTGCCGAAGAGTTGGAACGAACCCTTGTTGTAGTATTTTGCCTTGATGCTGCCATAGCCTCGTGTAGAGAGGTAGCCGTCCTTCGTGTTGTCCATACGGAGTTTGACATCGCAGTTAGGATTGAGGTCGATGTTGACATCCATGTATATGTCGCCAAGGTATTCGTACTCCTGGAGTGGGGAGAGGGTGGTGGTGGCTGAGTATGGCTGTGAAGGGGAAAGGGCTGTGGTGTCGCGGAAGGTAATGAAGGTGCTGTTGACAAGTGCATCAGGGGTGGCGGCATCGTATGCGAAGACTGAACTTCGGCATGGCGACACATTGGCGTTGATGTAGAGCGGATGGCCGTCCGAACCTGAGATGCTTATGTCGCCATTAGCCCAGAAGGAGGCGAGGAACTTGTCGGAGTTGAACTCTGTCTCGTTGTAGGCACAGAGGTTCTTCAGGTCAACATCGAAGTTGTAGTTGAAGTCGGCAAAGTTGCGATGGCGTATCTTGCCGTTGAGTATGCCTGTATTGTTCTGGCGGTCGTGAAGTGTGATGTTGTCAAAACTAAATTCGTGGTAGTCAAGGTGGATGGTCTCGTTCTGCAAGTGGTATGGCACATTGTTGGCATAGAGGGTGAGGGCGAGGTCGGCTTTTGGATTGCCGACGAGGTTGATGTCATCAAATGGTCCGACAACATTGATAGGTCCTGTGACGCTTCCCTCCACATCCTTGAACACTTTGTGAAGGAAACCCTTGAGGAAGTCGGTGTGGGTGTGGTCGGTGTTGACATGCAAATCCAGTTCTTTTTTGCCAGGAAGAATGTGTCCCAGCACATCTGTAATGCCTGTGACATTGACGATGGTGTTGGTGAGACCGACGCGGGTGGTGTAGTCGTCAACGATATGTGCGTTGAGGGCTATACCTTCCTTCTCCTTGTCCCAGAAAGCGTTGATGTTGGCATTGCCCATGACTCCATCCTGTAGACTGAAGTTCTCGACATAGAGGGATGCGTAGGCATCGGGACTGCCAAAGATATTGTTGGCAACGGCACGACCTGATGCCTTGCCTCCGAAGCGAACGGAATGGAAATTGACAAGGTCGAGGATGTAGGCTACCTCAATGTCGTTGAGTACGGCGATGAGGGAGTCGTTAGGGTTTGGCGATGCCTTGCCGTCAATCTGAAGGTACTGATTGCCATTGCCTATCTTGAAGTTGTGACACTCGACATTGTTGTTGCAGTATGTGACGGTTGACGGACTGATGGTCCATGTGTCGTCGTTTATCTTGGCTGTGGATTTGGCAAGGTTGACACAGGTCATGAGGTTGCCGCCCTCGTTGGTGAAGGTGGTGGTGGCGAAGAGGTTGAGGTCGAGTACATCACGAGACTTGCTGAGAAGTTGGATATCGCTATCTACCTTGTCGTTGTGGGCAATGGCAACTATCTTGCCTGAAGAGGATGACTTGTCGTTGGCATTTGCTCCTGTGAGGGTTGCCATCATGTTGCCCGAATTGCTGCTGCATGAGAGACGGAGGTTCTGGAACTCATTGTTGTTGTAGGAGAGTTCGGGAGCATTGATGGTCATGTTGAGCGAATGTATGTCGGAGTCGAGAGAACCATGTATGTTGACTGGCTGCGACACGGTATAGTCCTGGTTGAGGAAGTGGTGTAGGAAAGGAGCATCACGGAAGGTGATGTCGTACTTGATGTCGGAGGTTGAGGAACTTGGTTTGTGCTTGAGAAGGTGAGGGAGGTGGTAAGCAATGATGTTCTGGAAGTGTGTTGCCAGCTCATCGAGACGGAAACGACCTGTCACATCAGCATCGAGGAAGTCGGAGGTGATATTGAGGTGCTGCGATGATGTGCCGTTGAGGAGAGCATCGGCATTGATGCTGCCGATGTGGTATGTGTCGTTGGCGGAGTGAAGGGCAGCATTGTCGAGGTTGATGGCACCGGTGAGATTGTTGATGTCGGTAAACCTGACATTGCCGTTTGCATCGAAACTGAGCGATTCGCCATTCAACTGGGAGGTGAGTCCGAGAAGATGTGGGTTTATGTTCTTGACATTGAGGGAGCCTGTGATGTTCTTGCTTGTCTGCGAGAAATTGGAGAGGGTCCCATCAAGTGTGAAGTTGAGGTTGTTGTCGTCGGAGGCGGCATGAAGGGTGATGTCGGAAGCGTTGTTGATGGCTTCAACATTGATGCCAGAGTATTTGTATCCGTTGTAGTCGAAGGTGTTGATGGTGGATTGCACCTTGCCAACAGGTATGTCACGCTGTTGTGACATATCGACAAGGGCATTGGCGGTGAGTGTGAGGTTGCCAAAGTGGTCGTCCTGAAGGATGCGACTGAGGTTGATGTCGGTGGTCTCGATGTTGGCTTCGAGGAGTTTGTCATCACCGTACTTTGCATGGTACTTCATAGTACCAGCATCGGTAAGGATGTCTCCGTCGGAGTAGAGTCCTCGTTCGCTCTTTCGGACGTTACCTGTATAGTTGATGTTGCCCGCATTGAAGAGTGGGGCAAGTGATGAGTTGTCTGCCATGAGTGGCGAAGTCCATTCGGCTATCTCGCCCTCTGGAATGTGGAGAGCATTGATAGTGGCATTGAAGGTTGGGGAAGATGTGGTGTAGTCAACGATGGCTGCATTGATGTCTGCACTTATGCCATTGTTTGGGGATGAAAGGGTGAACTCGTTGATTTCAAGTTTCTTGTCTGTTCCGTAGAGGGTGGTATAAAGGTCTATTGGTTTGTTGAGACTTGCCACTTTCTCTGTCAGGAAGGTGAGGTCTGTAGGATTGACAGAAGCGGTTATGTGGGTTTCGCCGAAGGAGAAAGAGCGGTCCTTCGGGAAGTCTGGGTAATGTACAGCCACTCCTTCAGTCTGGATTGTAGATTGAGGGAGGGAGAGGATGAAGTTCTGGAGTACGGCATCAGTCTTGTTGCCAATAATACGGAAGGCAAGGTCACGAATGTCGAGTCCAGAGTTGAGCTCCTTTGCCTGGAAACGCTTCAGGGAGAGGTTCAGGGAGTCGGGACTGAATGCCTTGAGTGAGAGGTTGAAACCTGCATCGCTGATGTCGAGGTGGTTGGAGTCGATGGATGGTTTTCGGTGGGCAGAGAGTATGTTGTGCTTTATGTCAGCATGACGCACAATGAGAGAGTTGATGCAGAGGTGTATTGGCTTAGGCTCTTTGTCGTCGGACTTGAAGGCATCGATGACAAACTGGAAGTTGTAGTCGTCCTTAGGTGTTGACTTGTAGAGGTTTGCCTTTGCTCCGAAGAGCTGTGCAGCATTGATTTCAATGTCACCAGCACTGAGAAGCTTGAGAAGATTGATGGACACGGTGGTTCGTGCCACCTTGAGCATCTCCTTCTTGTTCTGGTCCTCGATGGAGAGGTCATCCACGATGAGGTGGGTGAGGAATCCTACATTGACACTACCAATCTCAATCTTTGTGTCGAGTTGGTTTGATAGTGCTGTAGCTGCCCAGTTGCCAAGTGTGCGTTGCATGAAAGGCATATTTAAAAGTACGACGATAGCCGCATAGCCTACAAAAAGCCATGCAACTATCGACCTGAACTTAGAGTATGTTCTTACTCTCGTTATCTTCTTAATCCTGTTCTTTACAGCTCGCCTTTTCATTCAAGCACATTTAACTCTAACCTCTACCCCCTCAACTCTAACCCTTCATCTTCCTACGGAAGTCAACCATCTTGATGACGGTGACAGCACATTCATCACCCTTGTTGCCCATCTTGCCACCAGCACGATCTTCTGCCTGCTGCATGTCGAGGGTCGTGATGAGTCCGTAGATGACAGGAATGTCTTGAGTGGCGTTGAGACGAGAGAGTCCGTAGGTTGTGCCCTGACAGATATAGCGGTCGTGTGGTGTGTCGCCACGAATGACACAGCCAATGGCAATGACACCGTCAACATCAGTCTTGACCATCTGCGAAGCTCCGTAGATGAGTTCGAAACTGCCAGGTACTGTCATCACCTTTATGTCTTCTTCTGCAACGCCATTTGTCTTGAGAGTGTTGATAGCACCGTCAAGGAGGGCTGCTGTGATATTCTCGTTCCATTCACTAACTACGATACCAATCTTCATTCCAGCACCTGATGGTACTTTTGTGATGTCGTAGTCGGAGAGATTATGGTTTTTAGTAGCCATAGATAGTAATGTATGGTTTTGACACCTAATTTATAATATAAAGAAAAGTGAAGAACGAAGAATAGGATTCTTCATTCTTCACTTTAGATATCTTTGCTTTTCTTATGAGAAAGGGAGATTACTTTGTAGCACGTTCAATGTACTTGTCGATGTCCTGAGCGATTGGAGAACGGAAGTAATCCTTCTTAATCTGGTTGTAGAGCTTTACAGCTTCCTCATTCTTGTCCATTGACTCATAAACCTGAGCAGCCTGAAGGAGGAATACTGGAGAAACTGCATCGTTGTCTGCAGCCTTAGCAGCCTTGAGAAGGAGTTCAACACCCTTGTCGTTCTGGCCCTTTGTAATGTAGCAGTTGCCAAGAGCAGCGAGAGATGCAGGAGAAATCATCTGGTCCTTCTTCTGGTTGAAGTCCTCATACATCTTGATAGCTTCATCTATCTTGTCTGTATTAGCATAGCAGATAGCTGCATAAAGCTTAGCGAGGTTAGCAGTCTTTGTGCCGCTGTATTCGTCCATAACCTTTAAGAGACCTGCAGTTGCACCGTCGCCATTAAGTGCCTGCTCCCACTGCTGCTGTGCGATAGCAGTCTGTGCTGCAGCGATAGCTGTCTGTGCATTGATTTCCTTCTTCTCAGAATAATTCTTGTAAAGGTAACCTGCTACTACTAAAAGGATGATAGCGAGAAGACCAATACCGATTTCCTTCTTGTACTTTTCAATCAAGTTAACAGCCTTGTTAAGCTCCTTGTCGAGTACAATCTGCTCTTCTACCTGTGGTTGTTCTTTTACTTTCTTTGCCATTTTTTTATTGTTATTTTTTAGTTATTATCCATAAAAAGCACGCAAAATTACTACTTTTTATTGGAATAGAGAAGAAAAAAATGAAAAACTTTGCATTTGCGAGGTGTTTTTATGTTTATTCGTTGATAAATTCAGAAACCTCGTAATTGTTTGCAACAGCAAGACGTGCACATTTCTTGAGCATATCACGGTTTGCATAGTTGACTTGGTTGGGTGCAGTCTTCTTGCCGAAGTCGCAGTTTGTGTCACGAAGATTGAGCCCGAGAGTAGGGGTGATGATTGCCTCGAAGAAGGTACATGCGGTGAGGTATCGTCCCATGAGATAGTCCATGTGGAGGTCGTCACGAGTGAGTTCCTTCTGGGTGACAAGTGTGTACATGTTTCGTGCATTCTGGACTGCTGTGCCACAAGGGATGATGACATCAATGCCTGAGTTTGCTTTCATCTTCTTTGCTGCATCACAGATGCTCTTGTACATGGTATCTTGTGTGCCGTAGGTGGCAAGTTGCTTGTTCTTCGATGAGTATGCCCAAGTAAGGTTGAAGGCAAAGGTGGTGCGAGCACCAGTCTTTGTGAAGTTGTATGCCTGGATGAGTTTTGAGAGGTAAGGCTCGTATGTCTCATACTTGCCCGATTCAAGTGAATACTGCTGGAATACCACTACATCATACTTGAAGCGAGACATCACATCTCGTATGCTTGTCTTCTTCTCCAGTTTCTTCTCGCCATTGATATTGTAGCAATAGAACTCGTATGCCTTTTCGTTGGAACGAAATAGGTCGTAGTGCTGCTTGAGTGAACAGGCTGCCTTATAGAGAACATACACATTGACATTAGTGATGTTCATGTCCTTAAAGATGGTAGGAAGTCCGGCTGCTGTATCAATGGAAAATGAATTTCCGATGATAAGCACGTTGAGAGAGTCGGGTTTGTATGGTAGTGGTGAATTGCAGAGGTATCCGACTGTTGGAGATGTTGCGGATTCGTTGTTCTGCGCAAAGGTTGTGATGCTCATGAGGAGCATCACAACCATAATGATATAATGTTTCATATTCTTACCTTTTTACTTTTTCAAAGCGTCGAGCAGGAGGTCCATTGCCTTGCCTGCATCTTGTGTCTCTTCGTAGAGATTGACAAATTTACTGCCGATGATAGCACCTGAGGCGTTGTTCTGTGCTGCTTCGAGAGTCTGCTTGTTGGAAATACCGAAACCAATCATGCGAGGATGTTTAAGTCCCATGCCGTTGATGCGTGAGAAGTATGCCTGTTTTGCATCGTTGAACTCCTTCTGTGCTCCTGTGATTGCTGCTGAAGAAACCATGTAGATGAAGCCATCAGTGTTGTCATCTATGAAGCGGATACGTTCGTCTGATGTCTCTGGAGTGATGAGCATGATGATACGAATGTCGTATTTGTCGGCAACAGGTTTGTACTCTTCGAGGTAGTCCTTGAATGGAAGGTCTGGAATGATGACTCCATCAATGCCTGTTTCGACACAACGCTGACAGAACTTCTCGAATCCAAACTGCATGATAGGGTTGAGGTAACCCATGAGGATGAGTGGAATGTTGACTTCTGAACGGATGCCTTCAAGCTGAGAGAAGAGGGTGCGAAGTGTCATGCCATTCTTGAGAGCCTTAGTGGCTGCATCCTGAATGACTGGACCATCTGCCATTGGGTCGGAGAATGGAACTCCAACTTCAATCATGTCAACACCTTTCTGTTCGAGTGTCTTGATGGTCTGGGCTGTGCCTTCAAGTGTAGGATGACCTGCACAGAAGTATATTGAAAGAATCTTTTCGTTCTTTTCTGCGAATAACTGATTAATTCTGTTCATTATCTTAGTTGTTTAATAAAGTTCTTTAATTGATCAATGTCTTTGAATGCAGGAAAAATTTCAAACTTGCTGTTGAGATCTATGCCTTTGAATAGTGGATGTTGGAATGCTTTGACCTTTTCCACATCGTCGGGACCTATGCCTCCAGTGAGGATGAAAGGAGTGAGCCCTGGATAGCAGTTTAGCAAATGCCAGTCGAACTTTTGTCCACTGCCTCCATAGCTTTCGCATTTGGTTTCGAAAAGAAAGTAGTCAACTATGGTTTCGTAACTGCCACAAGGCATGAAGTCGATGGTGTCTGAAATCTGGAACATCTTGATGAGTTTCACTTCATCTCCGAGACGCTTCTTCAGTTCCTGGCAATATTCGGGAGTTTCGTTTCCATGAAGCTGGACAAGATTGAAGCCGAAATCGTGTACTTTCTCCAACACTTCGTTGATCGAATAGTTTACGAATACTCCTACACGTTTACTATTCTTAGGAAGATAAGTAGGTACTTCACAGACATGACGCTTGCTCTTCTCGAAGAAGATAAATCCCATCCAGTCTGCAATCTTTGCTTCATCCAGCTGACGGATATTGTCAGCATCACGCATTCCACAAACCTTTATGATTAATTCACAATTCATAATTCACAATTCATAATTATGCTGTATGGTGTGAAAGTCATTATCCATTATTTATAACCTCTTTTATAAACATGGCCAGTGATTCTCCTGGATTTGGAGTCTTCATGAATGTTTCACCAATAAGGAAACCACGGAAACCTGCTTCACGAAGTTCACGAACTGTCTGAGGATTGCTGATGCCCGATTCACTCACAAGGAGGTAATCCTTTGGAAGAAGTGATGCAAGGCGATAACTGTTTGCCACATCAGTATGGAAAGTGCCAAGATTGCGGTTGTTCACTCCCACCATGTCGATATTGTCACCAACATATTCGAGTTCTGGCTCGGAATGGGTTTCGAGGAGAGTTTCGAGTCCAAGTTCATGCGCTGTCTTGGCAAGCTGTTTGCATTCAGCTTTTGTCAGGTCGGCAGCAATGAGAAGAACGGCATTAGCTCCAATCTCACGAGCTTGGAACAACTGGTATTCATCAACGATGAAGTCCTTGCGAAGGATAGGACAAGTAACCATTGGTCGAGCAATGCGAACGAAGTCCATAGAGCCTCCAAAGTATTTTTCATCAGTAAGGATGGAGATAGCCGATGCACCATTCTGAGAGTAAGAAGCAGGAATGATTTCTGGTTTGCCTTCTTCCTTTATCCATCCCTTTGATGGACTTTTGCGTTTGAACTCAGAAATGATGCCGGAAGCAGAAGCGGCAAGTGAAGATCGCATTGAGAGTTTGGAGTAATCTCCATCTGCCATCATCTTCTCCACCTTATTATATAATATAGAAGGTGGAACTTGCTCTTTCTGCTGGGCAACTTCAATTCGCTTGTATGCTACTATTTCTTCAAGAATATCTTTAGCCATAGTAAGAATGTTTTCTTTTGTTTTTCTTATTGGCACGAAGTGCATTATGAATTGATTTCTACGAATTTCTTAAATGTAGCCAAAGCCTTTCCGCTTTCCAATGCCTCCTTAGCGATTTCTACAGAGTCAGACATTGAGAGGTTGGCATCCATAACACTGATACCACAAGCAGCATTTGCAATAACTACATTCTTCTGTGCTTCGGTAGCAGTGCCTTCGAGAACGGAATCAAATATCTTCATGGCTTCTTCGGCAGTGTTGCCACCATAGATATCTTCCTGCTTTACATACTTCAGTCCGAGGTCAACTGGTGTGAGGACTTTCTCGAAGTAGTTGGTGCAAATCTTGAAACCTGAAGTGAGTGAAATCTCATCATATCCATCGTATGAAGTGATTACACCATAGTTGTCACCAAGTTTCTGGTGGATATTGGTGTAAAGACGGAGTTGGCTCTGGTTGGCTGTACCGTGAAGTGAGTTCTTTGGATGACAAGGGTTCACGAGTGGGCCAAGAAGATTGAAGCAAGTAGGAACGGCAAGTGCCTTACGAGTAGGACCAACGAACTTCATTCCGTATGCAAAGAGTGGGGCATGGAAATAGCAGATGCCAGCCTCTTCAAGTGAACGCTTGAGTTGGTCTTCATCAGCAGTAAACTTCACACCGTGTCCTTCAAGTACATTACTTGCTCCCGAAACGCTTGTACTTCCACCATTGCCATGCTTAGAAACCTTATATCCAGCACCAGCAATCACGAAAGCAGAACAAGTAGAGATGTTGAATGTGTTCTTTCCGTCGCCACCTGTACCTACTATGTCGAGTGTGTTGTAGTCTTCGAGATTGATATACTTACCTGTTTCGAGCAGTCCCTGGCGGAAACCGAGCATTTCTGCAACTGTTGCCCCACGAGTCTGGATTGCCATAAGGAGTGCAGCAATCTGCTGAACATTGTATTGCTCCTGAGTTATGTTGAGCATTATTTGGTAAGTATCTTCTTGTGAAAGAGTCTCACCGTTTATGAGTCGTAAAAGATATTGTTTCATTTTTGTTTAGTGTTTTAACCAATTACCAATAATTGTTTTTCCATCAGGAGTGAGAACACTTTCTGGATGATACTGAATGCCACGGATGTCGTATTCACGATGGCGGAGTGACATGATGAAGCCTTCATCAGATGCAGAAGTGATTTCAAGACAATCAGGAAAATCCTCTCCATCAACTACCCAAGAATGATAACGACCAATCTCTATGTCCTTAGGAAGTCCTTCGAAAAGATAATCATCAGCCCAGATATGACAAGGAGTAGCAACACCGTGAAATACTTCGCCAATGTTAGTTAACTTGCCACCGAATGATTCTCCAATAGCCTGATGACCAAGGCAAACACCAAGAATAGGTTTCTTGCCAGCATAAGCCTTTATGACATCAAGAAGAAGTCCAGCCTCACTTGGAATACCAGGACCAGGAGAAAGGATAATCTTGTCAAATGCTTCGAGTTGTGACATCTCAAACTGATCATTACGATAAACAGTAACCTCAGCTCCTAACTCTTTTACGAGATGACTCAAGTTGTATGTGAATGAGTCGTAGTTGTCTATAATTACTATTTTCATAATGTTTCAGCTATGTTTATTGCTTTTCTTAAAGCACCTAATTTGTGATTTACTTCCTGAAGTTCATATTCCACATCACTCTTTGCAACGATACCACTACCAGCCTGGAACCAGAGTTCATTGTTACGCGAAATGAATGTGCGGATAACTATGGCTTGATTGAGAGTCTTGTCGAATCCAATAAAACCGATGCATCCACCGTATGCACCACGACTGTGAGGTTCATATTCAGAAATGAGTTGCATTGCACGAACCTTTGGAGCACCACTAAGTGTTCCTGCAGGGAAGGTGTCGATGAATGCCTTGATAGGGTCACCACCTTCATCAAGTGTTCCACTAACGCGGGAAACAAGATGAATGACATGTGAGTAGAACTGCATGTCCTTGTAGAAATCAACATGAACACCATGACAGTTTCTCGATAAGTCGTTGCGAGCAAGGTCAACAAGCATCACATGTTCAGCATTCTCCTTAGGGTCATCCTTTAGGTACTGAGCAAGCACCTTGTCCTTCTCGTTGTTTCCTGTTCGTGGAGTCGTACCAGCGATTGGGTCGATATATGCCTGATATTCGCCATCATCGTTCTTCGTAACTCTACAGTGTGTCTCAGGACTGGAACCAAAGATGCGGAAACCTCCGAAATCGAAGTAGAAGAGGTAAGGACTTGGGTTGATGCTTCGAAGGGCACGGTAGAGCTTGAAGTCATCACCCTCAAACCTCTGCTTGAAGCGACGAGCAAGTACAATCTGGAACACATCGCCTCGCAAACAGTGCTTGATACCTTTGCGGATATTCTCACGATGTTCATCATCTGTGATGGTTGACCAATATTCACCTACAGGATGGAACTCATAAGCTTGATAAGAACGACTTCCGCAATCACGTTCCAACTGGTCGAGGTCATCTTCCTCACCTTCCGAGAGGAGTTCGATGAGAATCATGTTGTTGTTGAAATGATCAAACACAATGACATCCTTATATAATATATATAGGAGGTCTGGAGCATCGTTCTCCTTCTGTGTTTCGTCCTTCACATTGATATTCTCGAAGTAGCGAACAGCATTGAAAGTAGTGTAGCCGTAAAGTCCGCAGTAGTTAGAGTTCTCGCCAGTTATTGTGAATGAATCAATAAACTCATTTATGAGTTGGGCGGAGTCGTACTCTCTGTTTATCTCATGTTCAACGATTGTTCCATCAGGAAATTTCAACTTTCCTACTCCATGTTCAATACTCACACTTGCTATAGGATGCAAACCGATGAACGACTTTGAGTTCTCGCCTCCATGATAGTCTGATGACTCCATAAGAGCCGACTGCGGATATGCATCACGAACTCGCAGATAAGTAGAGACTGGAGTCACGAGGTCAGCAAGTATCTTCTTGGATGCTGTATGATATTTGTAGTTTGTCATATTAGTCAAGTGTTACTTCGCTCTGGTGAGCAAGATAAGTGTCGAGGTCCTTGTCGCCACGACCAGAAACAGTAAGAACTACGATGTCATCCTTCTTGAACTGAGAGGCAACCTTTGGAAGAAGAGCAAGAGCATGAGCACTCTCGAGGGCAGGGATAATTCCCTCCATGCGAGTGAGTTCAAATGCTGCCTTAAGTGCTTCATCATCATTTGCAGGAAGAACTTGAGCACGACCGCTCTCATAAAGGTTGCAGTGGATAGGACCAGTGCCAGGGTAGTCAAGACCTGCAGAGATAGAATATGGCTCTATGATTTGTCCATCCTCAGTTTGCATGAGTTTGATACGGCTTCCATGAAGAATACCAACAGTACCAACCTGCATACTTGCTGCTGTCTCACCAGTTTCAACACCAAGACCACCAGCTTCACCAAGGATAATCTTCACACGTTCGTCATCAAGGTAATGGTAGATAGTACCTGCAGCATTGCTACCACCACCAACACAAGCCATGAGGTAGTCAGGATAGTTGCGTCCAATCTTCTCCTCAAGCTGCCACTTTATTTCCTCCGAAATGACACTCTGGAGTCGAGCTACCATATCAGGATATGGGTGTGGACCAACTGTGCTTCCTATTATATAAAAGGTGTCGGCAGGATGACAGCACCAGTCGCGGATAGCTTCGTTTGTCGCATCCTTCAATGTCTTGTTTCCGCTCTCTACAGGAACAACCGTTGCTCCGAGCATCTTCATTCTTTCAACATTCACATGCTGGCGCTGAACATCAAGAGCACCCTGATATACAGTACAAGGCATGTTCATGAGAGCACAAGCTGTAGCAGTAGCCACACCATGCTGTCCGGCACCAGTCTCGGCGATGATACGCTTCTTTCCCATCTTCTTAGCGAGAAGAATCTGTCCGAGTGCGTTGTTAATCTTATGTGCACCTGTGTGGTTGAGGTCTTCACGCTTGAGATAGAGTTGACATCCGTACTTCTCACTCATTCGCTTTGCGTAGTAGAGTGGTGAAGGACGACCAACATAATCTTTCAAGAGTTCATAGTACTCATCGTGAAACTCTTTGCTCTCGATGATTGGCAAGTAAGCTTTCTTCAAGTCCTCTACTGTCTTGTAGAGGATTTCGGGAATGTAGGCTCCACCGAACTGTCCGTAGAAGCCATTTTCATCTACATTGTAAGTCATATATTTGTCTGTTTTATTATCTTTATACCTGTAATATAAGAAAAGAACCTATCGTAAGTACGACAGGTTCTTTTTGTTTCTATGTTATTTCACTTTACATAGGGGCATGACCATTGAACTTACGATTTTTAGAATCCCAAGCACTGCCAACGCCAATATGTACAGTTCATTTTTCTCATATCGATTGCAAAGTAAAGCTTTTTCTGTCAAATAGACAAATATTTTCAAGAAAAAATGTTATTTTACTGCAATTTTCTTTCCTTTCACAACATAAACGCCCTTGCAGAGGCTGTTAATTTCTCTTACAGAAGCGTTAGAAGCAACCTTCACACCCGAGATGTTGTAAACGTCAGCACGCTCATTTGCACCCATAACAGCCTTGACACTTGTGATGTCGCCCTCAGCGATGTGGTTTGATGTGAGCAATGTAGATGTACCGTTAGAAAGCTGGATGTAGCAACGTGTAGCATAGAAACCGTTAGTTACGAGGTCGCCTACGCTAACGAAAGCAGCTTCTTGGTTGTCCTTTGCAAGAATACCATAAAGACCTTCTGGCTGAGTCTTCAACTTAGCTGCTGCGAAAGTAACAGTTACACCCTCATTATCAGAGAACGATACGCTTGCTTTTGAACTCTTGATTGTCTTGTTGCTTGCAGAAATCTTAATAGACTTTGATTCGCCAGTATAGTGGAGGATGTATGGGCGGTTAGCTTCGATACCAGCTTTTTTACAGTCCTGGAAGTTAAGCTTTACCTGTGCACCTACGTTTTCAACGCCAACGAGAGTCTCGAGACGGCAGTCAGAACCGAAAGCCTCTTCTACCTCGTTTGCTGACAAACTGAAAGGAAGACAGATTGTGTTCCAGCCATTGAATACGTAACGGTTAACAGTGATGTTTCTTGTCTGACCGTCCAATGCTGTGATGTCTGTACCTGCGTATGTACTCAAGTTGAGTGTCTGCTGTGCAGATGCTGCAAGTGATGCAAGAGCCATCACTGCGATGATGTAAAATTTCTTCATAGTCTTGTATTTTTAGTAAATAATTATCATTGCTTTATAAACTTAAAAACTTAATTTTTAATCTCCTTTATATATCCATTTCTGTATGCGAACAACAGTTTTTTGAGGTTCTCAACCTTAGCCTGAAGGATGCGTCCCTTGTCTGTGTCCTTAACATACATACGATGCTTGCTCATCTCCACAATCTGTGTACTGCTCTTGATGTCGGCACCACTCTTGATAGCTTCTTCAGCAGAAAGGAAAGGCTGATGGGCTACGAGTTCAAGACCGCGAGAATGGAATGTGAGTGTATATCCCGCAATACCAGTCTTTGGTTGATATGCCTTTGAGAATCCACCATCGATGACCATCAACTTACCATTTGCCTTGATAGGAGTTTCGCCCTTGATGGTGCGTACAGGAACATGGCCATTTATGATATGTCGATGTTTTCCTCCCACACCAAAAGCATCAAGAATGCGGTCTATCACATCTTCTCTGTCGTTGTAGAGGAAATAGTAACCCTTTTCTTCTTCGTATGTTGCTTTGTCCTTGATGAAGTAACGCTCAAATGTTGTCATCTTAGCCTTGTCGAAGAGTGGAGAGTCTGGTCCGCACCACAGATACCAGATGTAGTCGATAGCGAAGAGTTTCTCCTCGTCGCTCACATCATTACTGAATGCCTTGCGAACGATGTGACCAGTCTTCTTCATGAGCTCCAGTCCTTTGTATTTCTTGCCACGAATCTCTACTTCCTTCAATGTGCCGTCCTCGTTGAGAGGAACGCTTGCGTGGAACATGAGGTTGCTATTGGCAATATTGTACATGCATCCATGAGCAAGCAGACAATCCACATCTCTCTGCAGTTTCTCGCTTGTGAGGAAAGAGTGTTCGAGTCGTTGCATAAGCATTTCCTCTTCCTCTGTCAAAGCATTAGGGTCGCTTGCATTGAGGGTAGGGAGGAATGTGTCCATCATCTCGTATGCTACACCATCAATAGTGCAAGTACCAGCTTCGAGGTCGATGCCTTCAAGCAATTTGCGGTTGTCCATCTTGAAGTCTGGACGGCGATTGATGATGCGTGCCTCTTCCTTGAACTGAATCACACTGATTGCCTTGTGCATCTGAGCAATGAGACGATTAGTCTTTGCGTTCTTATTCTCCTTGTCGTTCACGTCGAGAACGGTGAACTGTTTGCAAGGGTCATCGCTATATGTGTCCATAGCAAATGTTGCGAGAGGAAGAAGGCTTATTCCGTATCCATCCTCAAGGGTTGCCATGTTGTCATATCTGAGTGAGAGGCGAATCACATTGCAGATACATGCTCTGTTACCCGCTGCCGCACCGAACCAATCGATGTCATGATTGCCCCAAACGATGTCGAAGTTATTGTAGTTGCGCAGAGTCTGCATGATGAGGTGGGCACCAGGACCGCGGTCGAAGATGTCACCCAGAATGTGCAGTCTGTCTATTGCGAGTCGTTGAATGAGGTGACACATTGCTACAATGAAGTCATCAGCTCTCTGTGTGTCGATGATAGTATCAATAATCATGTTGTAGTAGTGATACTTCTTGTCTGACACCGATGGTGATTCATGAAGCAGCTCCTCGATGATATATCCAAACTCCTTTGGCAGCACCTTGCGAATCTTGCTTCGTGTGTATTTGCTGCTGACCTCACGGCAAACCTTTATGAGCTGATTGAGTGTGACTGTGTAGAAGTCAGTCAAATCCTGCTCTTTTGCCTTGATGAGTCGGAGTTTCTGTTCTGGGTAGTATATGAGTGTACAGAGTTCCTTTTTCTGTCTTTTCAGTAGTGAGTCTTCAAAAATCTCCTCCACCTTACGCTTCACATATCCGCTGGCATTGCGAAGCACATGATTGAATGCATCACTCTCGCCATGTGGATCGCTGATGAAGTGTTCTGTAGGTTTTGGAAGATTAAGGATTGCCTCCAAATTGATAATCTCGCTACTCGCATCGGCTATGTTAGGGTAGCTCTGTGCAAGCAACTGCAGATATCTCAAGTCTTCCTTGATAGACTCTTCAGAGAACATATTTTCCTTATTCGCATCCATGTTGTTAAGATTTTGGTGCAAAGATAGTGAAATTTATCACATATACGAACATTATTATAATAAAACTTTATTCATTTTCAAGAATTTTCACATGAAAAGCGTTGTTTTTATTGTTGCTTCCTGCTTTATCCAAATAATAATTTTGAGGGGAAAAAATAAAATGCTAACTTTGTCGGCAAATAAAATCAGTAGATATTCAAAGATAAAACCTAAATATCAATATGAAAAAAATGCTTTATTCCCTCAGTACACTCTTTGTTTCTGCACTTCTTTCTGCAGTCCCTGCAGTCGAGGTGTCAGCACAGGAGATAGTTTATGATGTGACTAATTCAGTTGAAAATGTGTTTGTGGTCAATCACCCAGACCATGTCAAGAGTCCATATACAGGTATGACTCGCAAGCACTGGATTGAAGCTGGTGAATACCTTCTCGAAGGAGCCTTCAGCTATATCCACAGCATTGATGACCCTATGTATTTCCCAAAGCAACTTGAGAAGACATATCCACGCAATGAGAACGACACCAAGACTGCTAAGCTCGAAGGACTTGCTCGTACACTTTTCGTTGCTGCTCCTCTGCTCAAGAACAACCCAGACCTTGAGTATCATGGCATAAAGGTAGCTGATTATTATCGCCATCAGCTTATTTCTATTTCTAATCCTAATAGTAAGCATTACATTCGTCATCGTACAGGTGGAGCAAGCCAGACACTTCTCGAACTTGGTTCACTTGCCATCTCGATGAAGGCTGCTCCAGATGTGCTTTGGAATCCTCTCACACAGAAACAGAAGGATGACCTCGCTGCTACTATGCTCAGTTATGGTGAAGGTCCTTCTATTGGTTCCAACTGGATGTTCTTCAATGTCTTCATTCAGTCTTTCCTCAAGGACCAGGGCTATAAGGTTGATGAGAAGAAGATGGTAGATTGGCTCACAAAACTTGTGGATCGCTATCGCGGTGAGGGTTGGTACAATGATGCTCCTGCATACGATTACTACAGCATGTGGGCTTACCAGAGTTATGGACCACTTTGGGTTGAGTTCTTCGGTAAGAACTTCAAACCTGCCGCTGATTCTGGTCTTGATGCCAACATCTATCAGCAGATTTCGGAGAAGATTCTCAAGAATGAGCACGACCTCGTAAACAACTATCCTTATATGTTTGCTCGTGATGGTCGCATGAACATGTGGGGACGAAGCATCTGCTATCGTTTTGCTGCTGTTACTCCGCTTCCAATCCTTGAGTATGGAAATTTCTCTGATGTAAATTATGGTTGGATGCGTCACATTGCTTCTGCATCACTTCTTCAGTTCATGACTAGCCCTGATTTCCTTGAGAATGGTGTGCCAACAATGGGCTTCTATGGCGAGTTTGGTCCTTGTGTGCAGATTTATAGTTGTCGTGGTAGTGTTTACTGGATAGGAAAAGCATTCCTCGGACTTCTTCTTCCTGAAACATCTAAGTACTGGAGTGCTACAGAGAATGAAGGACCTTGGGAGAAGGACATCCGTCCTGGTAAGGTATATAACAAGTTGCAGCCTGCTACAGGACTTCTCATCACAAACTATCCTAACTGTGGTGGTTCGGAGATGCGTTCGTGGTGTCATGAGTCTGTTGCTTCAGACTGGCAGAAGTTCCGTTCTTCTGAGAACTATAATAAGCTTGCTTACAACACTGAGTTCCCTTGGATGGCAGATGGAAAGAACGGTGAGATTTCGATGAACTACGGCACGAAGAACAAGAAGGGTGAGTGGGAAGTGCTTCGCCTTTACGATTTCCTCAACTACGACAACGAGGTGTATCGCCGTGATGCTGTACTCGAAACAGATAATAATGTAAAGTATCAGCTTGCAGACATCACACTTCCTGATGGTATCCTCCGTGTGGATAAGGTCACAGTACCTGATACAACAGATATTTGTCTTGGACATTACACTCTTCCACAGGTCGATAATGGTGATTTCACAGAACGAACTATTAAGGTTGGCAGTCGCACCGTAACAATCTATGGTAATGGCAAGTACGAACTTGCTCAAATTCCTCTTTGTGGTTGGACTTCACCTGTTGCATCGCTTCGCCCACGCGGACTTCATCCAGTGTCAAGGACTTGTCTTCTTCCAATACTCAACGAACGTGTTAGTGGTTCACGCACTCTCGTTACTCTTCAGCTTTGGAAGAAACTTGACAAGGATGGTGGTTCTGGTTTCACTGCTAAAGAACTTGCTCCAGTTAAGTCGCTCTCTGTTTCAAAAGATGGAAATACAGTTAGTGTAAAGACTGTTGTGGGCAACAAAGTCGTAAAGTTTAAGTAGTATAATAATAGAGTAAATATACTCTACCGCAAAATTGAATAAACTCTACCGCAAAAATGGGCTCAAACATACGGAAGTTTTGCCTCATTCTTCCGCATGTTTGAGCCCATTTTTGCGGTAGTTTATAATTCACTATGCTTCATGCTTTTACAGAACCTATCTACTACCAATAAAGAGGAAGAGCATAGATAGGAGTACGAGTGCGAGGTCCACCACTTTTGACTTGAGGTTTTTCTCATGGAATACCATTGCACCAAAGAGGAAACTGACAAGAACGCTGCCTCGACGAACCATACTAACGATGCTTATCATTGCTCCATCGAGTCCGAGTGCGTAGAAGTATGCGAAGTCGGCTGCTGAGAGGAAGATGGAGATGAGAGGAATGCACCAGTGCCAATGGAATGGGGTAGTCTTGTGGCGAGTTGGATACCAGAGGAGCAGGAGCATTGCAAGCATCATGAAGAACTGGTAAATGTTGTACCACGATTGAACTGCCAGTTTGTCAAGTCCTACTCCATGGTTCTCTGGTGATGCCATGAGGAATTTGTCGTATAGTCCTGAAATTGCACCAAGCACATTGGCAAGCACCACGAAGAGGATGTACTTGTTGTGCTTGAAATCGATGCCCTCTTTTTTACTTGAACGCGAGAGCATATAGAGTCCTATCATAGCTACGATAACACCAATCCACTGCCACACATTGAGTCGTTCTGCAAAGAAGGTGAGTGCTCCGATGAGTACCATCACAGGGCGTGTGGCATTGATTGGACCTACAATAGTGATAGGAAGATGCTTCAGTCCAAAGTATGCGAAAAGCCAACTGCTAAGTACAATGACTGACTTGAGAAGTATGTACTTATGTTCTTCCCATCCATACGAGTGAGTGAAGAAAAGTGAGTCCTCGGCTATTGTTCCATTCTTCGAAAGGATGATGAACGGAAGGAAGATGAGGGATGAGAACAAAGTGTTGAGCAGCAATACTGGAATTACTGCGTTTGCCTTCAGAGACTGCTTCTTGAAGACATCATAAAATCCTAAAAGACAAGCTGAAAGAAATGCGAGTATGAGCCACATAAATTTATTTACTATTTACCATGTACCATTTACCATTTGGCTGGCGCATGAGGTTAGTATTCTACTTTACAAAGGAAAAGGGCATTGCCAGGAACGGAAGTGCCTGCCGAGCAACGGTCTTTCTTTTCTATTATTTCGCGGAACTGCTGAATGGTGATGGCACCTCTGCCCACATCAATAAGTGTGCCTACGATAGCACGAACCATATTGCGGAGGAAACGGTCTGCTTTGATTATGAATTGCCACTTGATGGGTGAGACTTGTTCCCAACGAGCTTCCATTATCTTGCAATTATTGGTCTTTACATCGGTGTGGAGTTTTGAGAACGATGTGAAGTCGATATAGTCGAAGAGTACCTTGCATGCTTCGTTCATCTTCTCGAAGTCGAGAGGTTGAGGGAAGCGATATGCGTATGGCTCGAATGGTGATTTCTCGGTTGTGATGTAGTAGTGATAAGTACGAGAAGTTGCTGAGAATCGAGCATGCATATCGTCTGCTACTGGATAGATATCGTGAATAGCTATGTCGGGAGGCAGAAGTTTGTTGAGACGATAGCGAAGCTGATATAATGACTTCTTATCTTCTTGAATGTCACAAAACTGAACATCTGTATCGAAATGTGCTATCATCATCGATGCATTAACTCCTGCATCTGTGCGACCTGCTCCAACGACTTCTGTAGGCACACGAAGAAGGGTAGTAAGTGCTTTGTTAAGCACTTCCTGCACAGTTATCGCTCCTGGTTGAATCTGCCAACCATGATAATTCTTTCCGTCGTATGATAATCTTATAAAATATCGCATTAAACTTAATCTATGGTGTTACTCTGTTGTGGAAGAACACTCTGTGAAGTGAACTTGTCATTCTTATTCTTGGTGCTTTCTTGTTTTTGTCACGATAGAACTTGGAAAGCATAACCATTGCTGTAATAGCAGACAGAGCGTCGGATGCAGCAATGCTAATCCATACTCCATTCGTTCCCCAGATGTATGGGAAGACAACTAAGAATGGAACGAGGAAAACGAGCTGACGACTTACGCTGAGGAAGATACTCTTCTTTGCCATACCAATAGATTGGAAGAAGTTTCCTGTAACAATCTGGAATCCTACAATAGGACTCATGCTCACGATGAGTCGCATACCATCGATTGTGAGCTGGGTGAGTTGTGGGTCATCGGTGAAGAGTCGAACAGGGTATTCTGGGAAGAACTCATTGATAACGAACGATGCACACATGATGATGGTTGCAAGGGTTATAGCCTTCTTGAGAACTTCATCTACTCGTTCAAAGTTCTGTGCTCCGTAGTTGAATCCTGCTATTGGTTGCATTCCCTGACATACTCCAAGTACAACCATTACGAAGAGGAATGTAACACTGTTTACAATACCGTATGCAGCAATGGCAAGGTCTCCTCCATGTCTTGTAAGGCCCTTATTGATAAGGATAACTACAAGACAAGCACAGAGTTGCATACAGAAAGGCGAGAGGCCTATTGGGAATATGCTCTTCACGATGCGTTTACGGAGTCCGTATATGCCAGAGTGGAGGTGGAGAAGGTCGTTCTTGTTGCTGAGCTTGTAGGCAACAAAGACAAGTGCAACAAATTGTGCAAGTACTGTTGCGATAGCTGCTCCCTTAATGCCGAGTCCAAAGCCTGGAATACAGAAGAGAGAAATATCAACCTTATCAAAGATAAACAATGGGTCGAGAATTGAGTTTATCACCACTGTTGTGATTGTTGCTATCATTGCCACATGTGGATGACCTGTGGAACGAAGTGCAGCATTGAATCCAAGGTAGAGATGAGTGATGACGTTACCCAAAAGAATGATAAACATATACTCGTATGCATACTGGTATGTGTTTTCACTCGCTCCGAAGAATGTGAGCAGTGGATGGATAAATACAATACCTACAATGCCGAGTATTATTCCAAGAATGATGTTGAGTGTCACAAGATTACCAAGTGTACGCTCTGCATTTTCGTAGTCTTTCTGCCCAAGTTTGATGGACATGAGTGTGCTTGCACCTACACCTACCATAGCACCAAAAGCTGCGCTTAGGTTCATGACAGGGAAGGTTACGGCAAGTCCACTGAGGGAAAGGGTTCCCACATTAGGAATGTGTCCGATGAAGATACGGTCCACCATATTGTATAGCGAAGAGGCTGTCATCGCTATCACCGCAGGTATTGCGTATTTCATCAGCAACGAACCTATTGGTGCTGTGCCGAGTTCTTTAGTGTTGTTCTGTTGCATAGTTATCTAAAAAGTGAAAAGTGAAATAAGTTCACTTTCCACTTCTTTTTATTTGTTAAAAGTTATTCCACGCAGGTGGGTCTATTCCAAGAAGGTTCTTCACGAAGAAGTCGTAACGTTTGTGTTCACCAAACTTCTCACCCATAGTGTGGTGCGCTCCAGGAAGAAGGATAAATTCGAAGTCCTTGTTTGCTTGCTGAAGTGCATTGACTACTTGGTATGATGATGAAGGGTCAACATTGTCGTCCATCTCACCAACAACAAGCATCAATTTGCCCTGAAGGTTCTTGGCATTCACTACGTTTGAACTCTCTTCGTATGACTTGTCAACTGGGTAACCCATCCATTGCTCGTTCCACCAAATCTTATCCATACGGTTGTCGTGACATCCACATGCTGCATAGCCTACCTTGTAGAACTCTGGGTGGAAGAGGAGTGCACCGAGTGCTTCTTGACCACCAGCTGAACATCCGTAAATGCCCATGCGTTCAATGTCCATATATGGATACTTCTTTGCTGCTGCCTTTATCCACTCGATACGGTCTGGGAAACCTGCATCCTTGAGGTTCTTGTAACAAACCTGCTCGAAGTCGAGTGAACGGAATGATGTTGTCATAGCATCGAGCTGAACCACGATGAAACCAAGTTCTGCGAGGTCTGCAAGGTTCCAGAGCCAAGGAGTGAAAGACTTTGGAACATACTGATCGCCAGGACCTGAGTAGATGTATTCGATTACAGGATACTTTTTGTTTGGGTCGAAGTTCTGTGGACGCTGAATGATGCCCCACATGTCTGTCTTGCCATCACGACCTGGTGCAACAAACACTTCAGGTTCGCTCCATCCATTCTTGCGGAGGCGGTCGATGTTGGCAGTCTCAAGTGTTGAGATGACATTACCATTCACAGCAGAACGGAGCACAGCTACTGGTGCCTTATCAACAGATGAATATGTGTCGATAAGTGTTTTGTTATCACGAGAAAGTGTAATAGAGTGATTACCTCTTTCTGGAGTGAGAGGAGTGAGATTCTTGCCGTTGATGTCAATGCGGTAGTAGTGTACGTTGTATGGGTCTTCCTGCTTGATTGCACCATCGAAGCTTGATACGACAGTACCCATGTTGTTGCAGTTCATACCATTAGCAGAGAAGATGATGTAACCCTTACCCTTTGCATCAATCTCGGCATGTTGCACACCGCGTACCCAAAAGTTACCCTTTGTAATCTGTGAGAGCTTACCAGTCTTGCGATTATATATATAAAGGTGGGCATGTCCATCACGGTCGCTCTTCCAAAGGATGTGGTCTGCATCGAGGTTGCGACGAAGGTTGCGTGAGTATGCTACATACTTGTCATTCTTTTCTTCAATGAGAGTGCGTACATTACCCTGTAGGTCCATCTCAAGAACTCGGTAAGTCTTATGTCCACGTTCATTAAACTCAAATGTAAGTGTCTTGCTATTTGCATCCCAGCGTGGAGCATCTACTTGATACTGAGAGGCGAAGAGTGCTGTTGACTTTGGATAGATAGTCTTGGCATTCTCCACATCAATTATAACAGGTATTCTGTAGTTGAGCGAATCGCCTGGCTTTGCATATTCCTGATTTGAATATACAGGCTGAACTTGATAAGTTGGTGAAGAGAGGGTGTAGGTAACGTAGTGCTTTGGTGCTGGTTTGATGAGCACAGTTGCGTAGTATTTACCATCCTTCGACCATGAGCCCCATGAAGAATAGTAGCAAGTATCAACACCATCTGATGTAAGACGGGTAGAGTCCTTGTCTGCTCCCGATTCACGCATGAGGTAGAGGTTGTTGTTGCGATGAACAATGAAGGTATTGCGGACTGTTGGTGATTCTGCATGTCCATCCTTTTCATCAAGCACTTCCATCCAGTGATGCTGACGACCACCACGATTCTCTGGGCGACGACGTGGTGTTGGGTCGCTGATACGATTCTTCTCGCCTGTCTGTGCATCAACCTGATACCAAACAGTGCTGTCACCATCGATGGTTGAATATGTGAATCCCTTATCGTTTGCACGAATATTAGAAAGGGAGTTTGTCATCTTGTTTGAATACTTGCCTCTAATTGCAAATGCGTTTTTGTAGTCTTGGACTGTACCCTGGGCATAACTCTGTATGAGCGATGCAAGGAACAATGCGGATGAGAGTATGAGCTTAGTCTTCATTGTTGTGATATGTTGTATTTGTTTTCTATGTTTTTGAATATCTTTTATTCTTATTTTTTGTAGGTTGCTTTCTGAGCTTCTGTCTTTGCAACGGATGCAAATTCTTGCATAGACTGCTGTACAGACTCAACCATGAATTCAGGACGATTAAAGCTGCGAAGGAATACACTGTAGAAATTAGGGTCTTTCTGAGGAACTTCAAATCCCTTGTATGCCTTACCGTTCTTGTCTATGTAAGAAATAGTTGGACGAGTGTAGTTACCATCATCGCGACGGCTTTCGCACATGAGCCATCTACTGTTGGATGAAACAACAGGATATGATTCTGCTTGATGACTGTTGATAGCCTTCACATTTGTAATCTTATTTGTCTTCAAGTCGAGTGAGAAGATATCTGCTTCTGGATGCCAGATATGGAAGCAACCAAATTCGCCTCGAGCAAAGTAGAGGTAACGTCCGTCTGGGGAGATGCGAGGAAGTGTTGCACTATATCCTTCTGCTGCTGCATCATAGACGAGTTCGCGTGGACCGAATGTGTGTGTCTTTTCGTTGAATGACATCTTATAGATGCTGTACTTACACTCTCTGAAACGTTGAATCATTTCTGTTTCTTTTGCTATAGAGTCGTTCTGATACTCGAAATGTGCCGAACAGTAGTAGAGAGTCTTTCCGTCTGGTGACCAAGTAGGGAAGACCTCAAGTTCTGTGGAATCGTTGGCAATATGAACGACGCTGTTCTTTTCAACATCGTAAAGAATAAGGTCAGACTTGGTGTCTTGTACCTCAATTTTTGCTTTGTCTTTTGTGTGGAAGGACTGACCTGTTGAGTTTGTTGAGAATGCAACGAGGTTGAGTGTAGGGTGCCATGCTGGGTAAACACCTGCGGAGATTGTTTCATCAGTCTTGAGGTCAACCTTCTTTATCTTGCCATTATCAACAATCATTGTGCCTCCTTGGAAATGGCGCATGTGGAAAAGCATTCTATCAGTCTTGTAGTTCTGGTATGAGTGACAGTTGATGCACTGGCCATTCTGCTCTGTTGAGATGGATAGGTTGTTATAGATATCCTTTGTGTCGAAGTTTGTTATGTTGCGTTCTTCGATATAGAGTTTCTCGTATGCAACGTATGAAGGCTGAATGACACGATATGAAATGTACTCATCAATAGGTTCTTCTGCTACATGCATAGTGAAAGGCTTGTATGCTTTCCATGAACCATTGACCTCCGCAAATACTTCAATCTTAATGTCTTTGCCTTTTGAAGATTCAAGCATCTTGCTCCATTCTTCTTCATCGATGATGACTTTCGAACCTTCTCCGTATGTGAATTCGCCCGCTGAAGTTGTGAAACGAGCCACAACTGTTTCTGTACCTTCGTTAACACAGAAGTTCATTGGTGCAATATTACAAGGAATGGTAACATCTATATAATCAGGGAATATCTTTGGAAAACGATTCTCTTGCTGATAAGATGTTGGGACATTAGGGGTAGATGTGCACGATGTGAAAAGAGCTTGAGCAAGTGCTACAAGCAACATCGTTGTTATGGTGAAAAACTTTTTCATAAAGTTATTGTTCGGCTTTTGTTCGTAAAAAAGACTTGTCACTTATTAACCTATAAGCTTTAGTTTTGCTACTTATATGTTTGTTTTAGTATGACTTTACATCTCGACAGAAGAAGTAGAACCACCAGAATGTGCCTCCAAACTCTGGTTTCATTGCTTGTGCTACCTGTTCTGTGCTCATACCCTGCTGGAGGTATGTCTGTGATACTTGCTGGAATGAAGCGTAACGTTGAGGTATCTCAGGCGAGAAAGGCATGTGAGTGATATCAACCTGATGCTCAAGGTTACCGTAAAGGTATGCTGCTTCCTGGTAATGAGTTGGCATTTCCTGTCCAGGATGTAACTGTGCATAGAGGAAGAAGCGAGGCCAGAAGAGTTGTATGTCCTTCTGGATAAGAGCATAGTTGAGTGTGAGTTCCTGAAGGAGTTTGCTGTCCTTGTTCATTGTATTTGCAAAGTAGTTGAGCAGATACATCTCACAAAGTCCGTTGTCACCATCAAGGACACTACCCATGTGACTGTACAGTTCAATGATATTATCAAATTCATGATGCTCCTTTATGAGTTCATGATTCGAAATGATAGGGAGGTAATTCTGTGCCCAATCCTTATAGTTCATTGTCTTGTTGAGGATGTTGAGGTAGCGTTCTGCAACGTCCCATTCTCCGCTGACAAGTGCGCAACGTACGAGAATCTTCATCTCGTCGAAGTTGTATCCATATTCTACAGCGTTCTCTATACACCAACGATTTGCAAAGTTTGTTTTTGCGTGATGATAGTAGAGGAGTGGACCTGCAGTCTGAACCATGTGAATACGCAGTGAGTCGAAGCTGTATGGAGCTTCACTCAGGTTGTTATATTTGAAGAGTTGGTCACCCATAGTTCCCTTATTGAAGAGGGCAATATGGTTGAGAATTACCATTTCACGAGTTGGTGGAGTCTGGTAATTTGCTGATTCCTTGAGGACATCATCCCAGCGATTTTCATCTGTGGCACGATACATACGCATTTCTGCGTGATAGTTATAGTTGTCAAAGTTGCAAGAATCTACAACGTATGGGATTGCAAGGATTACTACAAGTATATAAACAAGGCGAGTGAGATGTGCCTTGTAGCCAATCATCACTCCCTTAGTAAGTCGTGCGATAAGTGGGAAGAAGAAAGGCACGATTGCCATAATATAGAATGGAGTCTCACAATGAATGCTCTCGTTTTCATCTTGGAGGAATCGTGGGAAACCAGCATACATTGCATCTTCAACACGCATATCGGTGAAAATGTAATTGTAACCGATGAGTGGTATTACTACTGTACAAGCCATTCCTACAACAGTAAGGACAGCTTTTGAAATCATATTAGATGATGAATGAACCCATTCATTAATAATAAGGTAGATGATGGCAAGTGAAGCATACCAGCCGAAGAAGAGATATCCTAAGAATGCAAATACTACGACAAACACATTCTGAAGGATTGTCTTTCCCGAAAGGCGTGAGCCAATAAGTACACCTGTCATTGTGAAGATAAGTCCAATGGTCTCACGGAAATAGTAGCCTGGGTGCTTGATGTAATATGTCCAGTAGCCATTATCAATGATAGACACAAGAAGACAAGCAACAGGTATAAGTGCTATGAATGCCCATGACTTATTGATGCGAAAGGCCTTTTTAGTGATGAAGAAGAGCACAATCCAAAGTGCTATAAGTATTGATGAACCTACTGCAGGATTGTAGAAATACTGAGTGAGGTACTCACCAAGCCATGCTCCAATATATCCAGGAGCACGCATCAGCTCTGAGAGGAATGTGCAATCGTTTAGGAAGAAGCTGCGACTTTGCACAAAATAAAGCATGTCAGAGTTGTTGTTCACGAGTTCATAAACAGCAAGTGCTACAAAGACGAGTAGGGCAATGATGATACCGATAATCGATTCCTTCTTTGAGATTACGGAAGGTTTCTTTCCTCCCTTCTCCTTTGTAGGTGCAGGTGTTGCAAAAGAAGGCTTTTGCTGTGCACGATGCTTGGAGTTATCAAAGTTGTTCTTGTTTTTCTGTGCCATATATATAAATAATGTGTATTTTGGTGCAAAGTTACAAAAAATACTAATAAAAAGAGGCATAAGTCGTTGAAAACTTATGCCTCTTTAAAGGAATTATTATGTAAGATTATTCTTCGTTGAGAATCTTCATGATTTCAACAGCAGCCTTAGCTACTGATGTACCAGGACCGAAGATTGCAGCAACACCTGCCTTGTAGAGGAAGTCGTAGTCCTGTGCAGGGATTACACCACCACCGATTACGAGGATATCCTCACGACCAAGCTTCTTGAGTTCTTCGATTACCTGTGGCATGAGTGTCTTGTGACCTGCAGCAAGTGATGAAGCACCAAGTACATCCACGTCGTTTTCAACAGCCTGACGAGCAGCTTCTTCTGGAGTCTGGAAGAGAGGACCCATATCTACGTCGAAACCACAGTCTGCATAACCTGTAGCACAAACCTTAGCACCACGGTCGTGACCGTCCTGACCCATCTTAGCGATCATGATACGAGGACGACGTCCGTTTGCCTGAGCGAATTTCTCTGTTGCAGCACAAGCTTCTTCGAATGCTGTGTCGCCTTTTGATTCTGAAGAGTACACGTTACTAATTGTTCTGATGATTGCCTTATAACGACCTACGACAGCTTCGCAAGCGTCTGAAATTTCACCAAGAGTACAACGGAGACCAGCAGCCTTAACAGCGAGGTCGAGGAGGTTGTTCTCTGACTTGATACCATCGTTGAACTCCTGAACACACTTAGTGATTTCGGCAAGAGCAGCCTGACAAGCAGCCTCGTCACGGTTTGCCTTGAGTTCCTTGAGGTTAGCCTCCTGCTGGAGACGAACGGCAGTATTGTCGATTTCGAGGATATCGAGTGGATCTTCGTGTTCGAGACGATACTTGTTAGTACCAACGATTGTCTGGTTGCCTGAGTCGATACGAGCCTGAGTACGAGCTGCAGCCTCTTCGATACGCATCTTAGGAAGACCAGTCTCGATAGCCTTAGCCATACCACCAAGCTTTTCGATTTCCTGGATGTGTGCCCAAGCCTTCTGTACGAGTTCGTTAGTCAATGTCTCAACATAGTAAGAACCTGCCCATGGGTCAATCTGCTTACATACCTTAGTCTCGTTCTGGATGTAAATCTGAGTGTTACGAGCGATACGAGCAGAGAAGTCTGTTGGAAGAGCGATAGCCTCGTCGAGAGCGTTTGTATGGAGTGACTGAGTGTGACCAAGAACGGCAGCCATAGCTTCGATACAAGTACGACCTACGTTGTTGAATGGGTCCTGCTCTGTGAGTGACCAACCTGAAGTCTGTGAGTGAGTACGAAGAGCCATTGACTTAGGGTTCTTAGCACCGAATGACTTAACAATCTTAGCCCAGAGAAGACGACCTGCACGCATCTTAGCAATTTCCATGAAGTGGTTCATACCGATTGCCCAGAAGAATGAGAGTCGTGGAGCGAATGCATCAACATCGATACCTGCGTTCACACCTGTACGGATGTAGTCCATACCATCGGCGAGAGTGTATGCCAACTCGATATCTGCTGTTGCACCTGCTTCCTGCATGTGGTAACCAGAGATAGAGATAGAGTTGAACTTAGGCATCTTCTGTGAAGTGAACTCGAAGATATCAGCGATAATCTTCATAGAGAATGCAGGTGGGTAGATGTAGGTGTTACGTACCATGAATTCCTTGAGGATATCGTTCTGGATAGTACCAGCCATTTCTTCAAGCTTAGCGCCCTGCTCAAGACCTGCGTTGATGTAGAATGCGAGTACTGGAAGCACACCACCATTCATTGTCATAGACACAGACATCTTGTTCAATGGAATACCTGCGAAGAGGACCTTCATGTTCTCAAGTGAACAGATAGATACACCAGCCTTACCAACATCACCAACAACACGAGCGTTGTCTGGGTCGTAACCACGGTGAGTAGGGAGGTCGAATGCAACAGAAAGACCCTTCTGACCAGATGCAAGGTTACGGCGATAGAATGCGTTTGATTCTTCAGCTGTAGAGAAACCTGCATACTGACGGATTGTCCAAGGACGGAATGGGTACATCATTGAGTATGGACCACGGAGATAAGGAGGGATACCTGCAGCGAAGTCAAGGTGTTCCATGCCTTCGAGGTCTTCCTTAGTATATACTGGCTGAATATCGATCTGCTCTGGAGTTCTCCAATTGGCAGAAATGTTATTCTCCTTTTGCCACTGCTGACCATTCTTTGCTTCAATGCCAGCATAGATATCAATTGAATTAAAATCTTTTCTTGCCATAATTAGATTCCGAGTTTAGCGTTATAAGCCTTGAGTGTTTCGAGCTGGTTAGAACGAACATTGATGAAGTTCTCGATGCCAGCAGCCTTGAGGTCTTCTGCACAAGCAGGAGCACCAGCAACTACATACATTGCACGACCGTTGAGGTACTGGTATGCAGGGATTGCATATTCTGCGTATTCATCATCAGAAGAACAGATGACAACGATGTCAGCACCTGCAGCGAGAGCAGCGTCAACACCTTCTTCAACAGTCTTGAATCCGAGGTTGTCAATTACCTTGTAACCAGCAGCAGCGAGGAAGTTGCAAGAGAACTGTGCACGTGCCTGACGCATAGCGAGGTTACCGATTGTGA
>CALBJW010000078.1 GCA_937893145.1 uncultured Prevotellaceae bacterium
CATCCACGCAGCTGAACGCTCGAAAGGATTTTCTGGTATCTCCTGCTTTGGCTGGTAGCGTTCGTAGGAAGGATAGTTGACCTGTGCCCACTCCTTGTACCACTCGAAACATGCTTCACCACAAGCCTCTTTTACTCCTGGGAAGGCTGGTTCTACCTTGTTGAGTTTCTTTGTGGATGTGTTCCACTGGTCCATGTTGATGTAGCAATGTGTACCCGAAAGTGTCATGGAGAGATTGCCGAAGTGGTCGTGTGTGGCACGGAATGCCTTACCCCACTTTGATGTAGAGGCTGTTGCCCATGTGCCATAGTTGCTCTCTACCCAAGCACCACTCTCGTTGTAGTGACCAGTACCAGGCTTCTGCGGACTCCAGTCTATCTCGGTGATAGCTATAGGGTTGGTGCGTGCCACAGGAATGGAACTTGCAAAGGAGTTGATACCTGTCGTTGAATTGTAGCTACCATCGCTGATGCCATACCATCCTGGATAGTCGTGTACTGCATAGCCAATGTTGTTCAATGGGTCTGTGATTGGCACTTGTGCGTATGGCTTGTACTCCTGCTGCCAGATGCCACCTGGAACCCAGATGATGCCCTTGAAACCATTGGCACGAATCTTGTCAACGATAGGCTGGAAGAAGTCGTGGAAACGAGCATCACCACTCTCCTGACCTTGTGCATTACGAATGCGAACAGGCTCGTTGGCAAGTTCGATACCTACCTGGCCATAGTACTTGAGCACTGAGTCGTTCTTTGTGACACGGTCCCATACATCGATGAGGTAGTCCTGATAGTATGTGCCTACCTGAATGTCGCCTGGACATACGCCTGGTGGACGCATGATGACATACATGCCATGTTTGATGGCTGCCTGTGCTATACGCCAATAGACTTGACGCATATATTTAGTGAGTGATGCACCACTATAACGTGAGATGTCTGCCTCACCGCCTACTTCATTGCCAAGTGGGTCGATGGTCTTGCCGTTCTGCTTCTTGAATCCTGCTGGAAGGGTATTGCTTGTATTGGTCCAACATGGGTCGAGGTGAAGACGGAAGATGTTGGCGTATGTACCTGCAGTTGGGTTTGTCATGGCTGTGAAGAGTGTGTTGAAGTAGTTGACACAGGCTGAGATGTTGGCATCATTGACTGAACCCCAACGGTTGTTGTTGAACCATGCACTTGGAGTATCCATCACGCCATGCAGAACGACCTTATTGCCTGCTGGGTCTCGCAACTGGTTTCCATCCACATGAAGTGGAGGACAGTTTGGCACCATTACCTGTGCTCTGGATGGTGTTGGCATCGCAAGCATCACGAGAATGGTGGAAAGGGTAAGAAGAATTTTTTTCATAATCATTTATTTTATTATAGGATTAATGTATTTTATGCTTCGAGCAACTTGTGGAACGCTTCCCTATTCTCTTCACTTGAGTAATAGATGATGAAGTCCTTTGGACTCATACCGAAATGCTCCTTGAAGGCGGTGGTGAAGTATGAGTGGGACGAGAAGCCCACTTTGTAGGCTACCTCAGAGACATTCACGTTCTTGTCCATAAGGAGATAGGCTGCCTGTTTGAGGCGGAAGAGTTTGATGAAGGTGGATGGAGATATTCCGTAGCGGTCCTTCATCTTACGGTTGAGGTGAACTCGACTTATTCCTACTTCTTCGCTGAGCTGCTGCACACTGAACTCGGACGATTCGATGTTCTTCTTGATAGCCTCTGTTATTCTGCCGAACATCTTTTCTTCTGGGTCGTCAATGTTGATGTTGGAATAGTTGTAGCCAACATTCATGCGGTTAACCTTGTCGATAACTGCCTTACGAACATTTATGACTTGTCGTACTGCACTCTTCAGAAGAAGAATGTTGAATGGTTTCTGTAGGTACTGGTCCACGTTGAGGGTGAGACTCTGAAGTCGGAGTGTCTCATCATCATGGTCTTCACCCGTAAGAAGGATGATTGGGATATTCTCGGTATCGGCTGTTCCCTTAATCTTACGGCTGAGTTCTACACCATTACCATTAGGCATCTGATAGTCGGTGATAACGGCATCTGGGCGATGGGCAATGACTTTCTCCCATGCTTCATTTCCACATGTGGCGGTGATGACCTTGTACTGTGGTTCGAACTGAGAACTGAGGTAATTGATTATCTCTGGGTCGTCATCTACAATAAGAAGTGTGAGACGAGAAGTGACCTTGTTCTCATCGAGTGGTTCAGCCTTAGGTGTGGCTTCGATATAAGGGAATCGAAGTGTGAACTCCACTCCATCAGGATTGATATTGCGAGCATTGATAGTACCATTGTGAAGACGGGTTAGTTCGTGAACAAGGTTAAGACCAATACCACTACCTGCCACATCCTGATGTTTGTCGCTACGATAGAATCGTTCGTAGAGGTGCTGCATGTCTTCTTCGTTGAAATGTGAACCGGAATTGAAGAATGTCAACTCAAATTCATTGCCAACAATGCGGCTGCGAGTGATGACCTTACCTCCTGTAGGAGTAAACTTGAAGGCATTGGAAAGAAGATTGGTGATAATCTTTTCAAAATGAAGTGGGTCAACATGAATCATCATCTTCTCTTCCTGGTGCTCAACAACAAACTCGATATTGCGAACTGCTGCCTCAGAAGTGAACAATTGGAATATGTCTTTGCTATAGGATATGTAATCGACATCACTATAGTTAAGTTGGAACTGTCCACTATCAATCTTACGGATATCAGTAATCTGCTTTACGATGTCGAGAAGGCGGTCGCAGTTTCGCTGCATAGTGCTATAAATCTTCTGTCGCTCATCATTGTTATCATCAGTCAACAACTGCTGAAGTGGTGACACAATCATGGTGAGAGGAGAACGTAGTTCATGTGTGATGCTCGTAAACATACGGAGTTTCTCTTCACGAAGCTGGTTGTTGCGTTGAGTTTGCTGAAGTTCTTCTCGTGCTTCCTTCCTTTGCTTGTATGCCTTGTAGAAGGTATAAATCAAGATGGAAATGAGAATAATGTATATGAGCCACGCTATAGAACTGAAATACCAAGGGGCTTTGACTATGATTTCAACGCTGTTCTCAACATATTCCTCTGGATTCTCTTCGAGGTATGCCCTTACTCGGAAATTATATCTACCGCTTGGAATCGAAGAATACTCAAGTGTGGTAGGAGGTACATCCAAATGCCACTCATTGTCAAATCCATCAAGTATGATGTCGTAATGTACTCGTTCTGGATTGCCAATCTCACAAGCGGAATAGTTTATCGTGAAGGAGTTGTTGTCATTGTTAAGCACAATCTTCGATGCAAAGAAGATGCTCTTGTCCATCTCTTCTGTCTGCTTTGGTGTGGTGAAATTGGTGAAATGCACCTTCTCCAACTTGTCATTTCTTTGCATGATAAGTTTTGGTGTGAAACAAATGATTCCATTATCACAACCAAACAACATATAGCCATGTCCAGGCAGAAGATTTGAGCCACGATGGAACTCGCCAATGCTATATCCATTGAACGATGAATAATTGCGTATCATCTTTGTCTTTCTGTCTATCGAAATGACATTGGTTCGGGTTGAAGCCCAGATGTATTGGTCGTCAAGAACAATGGAACGGATACTGCTGTCATGTATTCCTAATGACGAATCCATACACTTCAGGTCGTGTGTCTTTCGGTTGTAGAACAAAAGTCCAAAGTCGCTTGCGATGATGATGTCATCACCATCTTCTATGATTTGGGAAGCATTGTTGATGCTTTCGCCATTGTATGTGATGGCTCCATGTGTACTCCTCTTCTGATTGAAGTATGAAAGTCCGCGTGATGTTCCCATCCAAAGCGTTCCTTCACTATCGAGGAAGAGTGATGAAATCCAAGGATTGAACTCGAAGGTGAAGAGAAGATGTTCGATTCTCTGCTCTAATATATATATAATGTATATACCATCACCGTTTGTACCGGCATAGATACAGTCGTTCTTCTTGTCGTAGTGGAAAGTCATCACGTATTGTGACTTCAATTCACTAAGCCAATCGCCCTTTCCATAAGTCCAACTGCCATTCTCGTAATACTGGACTCCACCACCGTATGTTGCAATCCAAGGTGTGTTTCGCTTATCAAGAATGATGTTCTGAACAAGTTTTGAACGCATTCCCTGGTTGACACTGTATGCAGAGGACAGTTTCATACCGTTAGTTGTGAACACACCACAACCATCTGTTGCAATCCAATAATTGCTATCCTTATCTATCGCCATCGAGGTGATGCAGTTAGCATTCTTTCCATCTCCCTTTGGCGAGATAGGATGATAGTGGAAACAGTCGTTAAGTGGCGGGAACACAACAAGTCCTTTCTGGAAGAACATGGCAATGATGTTTCCATTCTGGTCCTCGTCTATGCTTATGACTTTTCCGTATGTAATGTCAATTTCTGTAGAATAGCCATCAAAAGGAAGAAGTTGTTCGGTGTCATTGTTGTAGGTCCAGATACCTGTACCATCAGTTCCGATGAATACTCTTCCATCACGATTCTTGTGGAGTGAGAAAACATTAAGGGATTCGGATGTACTCGATGCTCTACTGATGGTGTTCGTCTTATGGTTGTATTTGAAAAGTCCATTGTTCGTTCCTATCAAAACGTCTTTGTCGCATGAGATAAGACACTTTACAGAACCTCGAACAATAAGAGACTTGGCATCATCAGAATAATTCAGTTTTACTGTTTTGTAAGTCTTGAGATTGACACAACGAAGTGGTTCGCCCATTGTTGTCACCCAAAGGTTACCTCTACTATCTATGACTGGTGACTGAGCATAATAGTTGTCGATTTGTGATGACACCTTATTGGACAACTCTTCATCAATAGTGAGTGTCTTGACATTTATAATATAATGGTTGAAACCTTCCGTAGTAACTAATTTCTTTCCTTCTACTGGAATGTCAATGACATTATTGACAGCAAAAGGATTGTCGGGAGTATCATTTTCATTTAACGAAACACGCTTGAACACAGAATGGCTGAAATCATAGATGTACAATCCTGTTGATGTACAAACCCAATAGGAATTGTCATCAATAGGTTTGATGCAATTTACGGTTGAGAAAAGTGATTTGCCTGTTTCGGGATTGGTAATATTAACATATTGAAACTTTGTACCATCGAATGTGGCAAGACTGTTTGAACCTGTAATCCAAACAAAACCTCGTTTATCAACATTCACACTCTTACAATCACAAGTCAACAAGCCATGACTTGTGGTGTAAAGGCGAGCTATTTGTGCTTCAGTTTTCAAAAACAAAAACTGAAAAACAAATAGGAGTACAATCCATTTCCTATAATGTATCATCGTTGTTTTAGCAGAAGGTATCATATTCTAAAACGCAATGTTTTTAGGTTTTGAACCAAATGTTAGACTAAATTTCTTGTTTCGTGTGCAAAGTTAGTCATTTTAAACTTAATGGGGAATAGAAATCTAAACTAAAGTTCAAAATGTATGTTACATATTCTTCTAATTATGTTACATGGGCGGATAACTATAAAATAATCTTTTTAATTTTTATATATTTTGGCTTTTGTTTATGAAAATGCCTATTGTGCCATATTTTATAAATAACTAATTTTGCAATCGAAAATTATTGAATTAATTATCATTTACAAATTAAAAACCAAAATTACAAATTAACAATTAACCAATTTCAATGAAAAAACTTTTACTTTCAGCAGCACTTTTGTGTGCGACAGCTCTTTCTTATGCTCAGATGCCAGACGCATCAAGTTGGAAGGAAGGAGACGAAATCACTGAACAGGTAAGTTGGGGTAACCTTAGTTTTACTGATGCTACTCTTGCTCCTTGGAAGTTGATTAGAAATGGTGGTAGTACAACAGAAACTGGTGGACTCTTTGAGGTTTACGATGGTCGCGAAGTTGACCTCTACCAGTATGTAGAACTCCCAGCAGGTATGTATAAGGTAGAGTGTCAGGGCTACTACCGTAATGGTACATCATGGGCAGACGACCCAAGCACTTTCGGTACTGAAAACTGGAGCAACAACGCTCTCCTCTATGCTTCAAATGGCACATACGACATTGCAAGTGATGCTTTCACAGCAGGTCGTACATTCAAGACTCCTCTCATGCCTCGTCTCTTCCCTATGTGGGGTAGCCAGATTTATGAGGACACAGTGAAGGAAGGTTGGGATATGTCGGATGGTAACTATACAGTGAATGGTCAGTCTGTATGGGGACCATGTTCTGTTCCTGGTTCACTCCTCTGGTTCGCTGAAGGCATCTATGGTCCTTACAATGATGGTCAGGAGAAGTACAACACTGTTACTTTCTTCCTCACAGAACCTGGTTATGCTCGTATCGGTGTCAGAAAGACTGAACCAAGATCAGCAGACTCGTTCATGGCTACAAACTTCAAGATGTACTATCTCGGTGAGGCTGGTCCTGCAGCAGAACTTATGGCTCTTCAGGATGAGGTTGCAGAATATTACCACATGGTTGAAGACCTTGAGAACAAGTATGCAGGTCTTATGTACACTCTCATCAGTGATGCTCGTATGGAGTTTGATGGTGAGTATTCAGACATCGAGTCTCTTACTAAGGAAGAATGTCCTGTAGCACTTGCTTATATTAAAGGTATATATGAGAATGCAACTGCTGCAATTGAATACTACAAGAGCCTCGAAAATGTAATGCCAACAATGAACCTCCTTTACAATAGCACTGATTATGCTGGTAAGGCTGAGTTCGGCAAGGCTATCACAGCTTCAAACAACTGTCTTGATGAAAACTACGAGGCAACTGCTTCTGATGATTTCGGAACATTCAAGGTTGCTTATGACAATGTAGTTGCTGCTCGTATCACTTACCTCTTGTCTCAGCCAAAGGTAAATGGTGCTTACGACTTCTCTTCTGCTATCAACAATGCTTTCATGTGTAACAACGAGTACACTCCAAAGTGGGATGCAGAAGCTAACTGCTATAAATATAATGATGAGATTGAAAATACTTTCGCTACAATTCAGGAACAGGATTACCCTGGTCTTCTCAAAGAACATTCAGACTGGATTGACTATGCAAGTGATTTCAAATTCACAGAAAAGGATGCTGAAGGCATTTGGGTTATCAAGTCAACTACATGGCATGGTGAAGGTGGTATTGGTATAACTCAGCAGCACGGATATTCTGCAATCGGCGGTTGGACAGCAGAACCTACTGGCAACCCAGAACTTCTTTATCAGAACATCACAGGACTTCCAAACGGATACTACTCTATGTCTGGTCTTATGTGTAATGCTGGTGCAGCAGTTTCTCCACTCCAGTTCGTATTCATCGAGGCTGATGGTGTTCAAGAAAAGGCTCAACTCACTCAGCAAGGTAACCCTTGGTGGGGCGGTAACCGCGATCAGTGGCGTCAGACTGTATGGGAGAAACTTTCTACAAACATGGTATATGTTTCTAATGGTAAGGTTAAGATTGGTTCTTCTTCTGATACATTCTATGCAACAACAGGTTTCCAACTCTATTACTATGGTGAGGAACCAGACTTTGCATCTCTCCTTGCTCCAAGCATTGAATCTGTAAAGAACGCTATTGAAACTCTTGCATTCGTAGGAGACCAGACTGCTGTAAAGAACATTCTCGCTAAGATTCCTGAGACAATCGAAGGTCAGGAAGGCTACAACACAGCTCTCGCTACTATTAATGAAGCTAAGGAATATATTAGCAATGCTAATGCTGTTGTAGGTAATCTTGAAAACATCATCAATAAGTTCTCAAGCCTTATCGAAAAATATCCAGAAGGTTCTGATGAATCTGAAATCGCAACTTCTGCATTTGTTGGAACTCTTAGTGTTGGTGAAAGCGAAAACGACACTTACCTTGATGTTATTGCTACTGAAAACAACTACAATGCTTATGTATCTTACATGGATTACCGTGAGATAGCTAAGAAGTATATGGCTGATGCTGATGTAGCTAATGTTATTACAGAGCAGACTGGTTACCTCAAGGACAACTATGTTGATGCTGCTAAACTTGCAGAATTTAAGGCTGCTATTGCTGGTCCTTACAACAAGGCACTTCTTGCTTCTCTTGGTTCAGACAAGGCTTCTATGAGCAACCCTGTTGATGTTACTGCTCTCCTCATCAACCCTAACTTCGACGAACTCTCAAAGGGTTGGGATGGTGAAATGACAGTTGACTCACTTGGTACTGTTGAGCGTTGGAATGTAAACTGCAACATCTCTCAGACTCTCTACTCTCTCCCAGAAGGTCTTTATCGTGTAGTTGCTCAGGCATTCTACCGTGACCACGGTGATGCTCAGGGTGCATACGACAACTACTGGTACTATGTTGATGAAGAAACTGGTGAATGGGCAAATCCAAATGCTAAGCTCTACGCTAATGCTAACGAGACTAACATCGTTTCAATCGCTTCTGAATCATTCTCTACTCGTTCTTATACTCAGTATGTTGATAAGTGGGTTGAGGCAGCTGATGGTGACGAACAGGGTAACGTTGTTTGGGAACCACACTGGACTTACCAGTTCAAGAAGGAAGTGGCTGACGAAGCTACTGGTGAGGTTTCACTTGTTGACCTTACAGAAGATGAGGTAAGCAATGACTATCCTTGGGATACAAAGGTTGTAGACCTCGATGAGGTGCTCTTCTACCCTGCTTCACTTCGTGGTACTGCATGTTGTTTCGCTGCTCACCCTAATGCTTATCTTAACTCAGTTGAGACATACGTTTCTGATGGCAAGCTCACTCTTGGTGTTAAGAAGGATGTTCTTATCGGTGCTGACTGGGTGACTTGTGACAACTTCAAACTCTACTATCTCGGCAATGAAGAAGGTTCTGCAATCGTAGGAACTCAGGCTTCTGCTAAGGCAAATTCTGTTTACACAGTAGCAGGTACTCGCATGGCTAACACAGCAAAGGGTATCAACATCGTTAAGATGTCTGATGGCACCGTTCGTAAGGTATTTGTTAAATAATCAAGTAGTTTTGTAACTATTGTTACATATTTAAAAGAAAAAGCAACATGATATAAATCTGTCATGTTGCTTTTTTTTATATCTTTGCATAAAATTAGTTAACAATAACTAACTCTTAAACAAAAGTATTTTATATGAAAAAAATTTTCGTTGCATTAACATGTCTTTGCGCTTCACTTTCAGCAAGTGCACAGCAGCAGACAGGTTTGAAGGACACTTACAAGGATTACTTCTCTGTAGGTGTTGCTATCAACAGTCGTAACCTTTCAGAAGATCAGCAGGCTATCATCCTCAAGAACTTCAACAGTATCACTTGTGAGAACGAGATGAAGCCAGGTGAACTCCATCCAAAGGAAGATGTTTGGACTTGGGAAAGAGCAGATGCTATCGCAAACTTCTGCCGTAAGAACAACATCAAACTTCGTGGTCACAATCTTGTTTGGCATAGCCAGTTCTGCGACTGGATGTTCACAGACAAGAAAGGTAAGGATGTATCGAAGGAAGTATTCTACAAGAGACTTCGTGAACATATCCATACTGTTGTAAACCGTTATAAGGACATCATTTATTGTTGGGACGTTGTAAACGAGGCAATGGCTGACAATGCTCGTCCTTCACGTTGGAATCCTAACCCAACTCCTTACCGTGAATCTCGTCTTTACAAGCTTTGTGGTGATGAGTTTATTGCAAAGGCATTTGAATATGCTCATGAAGCAGACCCTAATGCTCTCCTTTTCTACAATGATTATAACGCTGCAAATCCTGATAAGCGTGACCGTATCTTCAATATGGTTAAGAAGATGAAGGATGCTGGTGTGCCAATCGATGGTATCGGTATGCAGGGCCACTACAACATCTATGGTCCAAGCATGGAAGATGTTGAGGCAGCAATCGAGAAGTATGCTACTATCGTTAAGCATATCCACTTCACAGAACTTGACATCCGTGCTAATGAAGAAATGGGTGGTCAGCTCCAGTTCTCTCGTGAAGGTGTTGCTATCAAGGACCATGTAAAGGCTATGCACACAGACCAGTACAACAGATTGTTCCGTACACTTCGTAAGCATAAGGACGTAATTGATGTTGTTACTTTCTGGAACCTTAGCGATAAGGATTCATGGGTTGGTACTCGCAACTACCCTCTTCTCTTCGACGAGAACTTGAAGGAAAAGCCTGTATATTATGTTGTCAAGGACTTCGACCCAGCTCTCGACAATGCAGTAATCAAGGAAGACTTCGTGCCAAGTGAACTCAACCAGCCAGGTCAGGAATATCCAATGGTAAATAG
>CALBJW010000079.1 GCA_937893145.1 uncultured Prevotellaceae bacterium
TCGTATTTAACACCTTTCTTAAGAGCCAATTCTCCTAATGGTGTTACAGATACCTTATGATCAACATTACTAATCAATGCGAACTTTGTCAGTTCAGAAAGGATTCCGCCAAAGATAGAAACCTCTCCGACATCTTTGTATCTTTTTGGAGTCACGTCAAAATCATCCTGAACGTTGAACCCAAGAATACCAGCTAACTTGTTCTCATAAATAGAACCACCGTTGTATTTTATGGTCATCAGAAGAACCTTATCCAACTTGGTCAGTTCAACTGTTTTGTAGTAGGTAACATAACATGCCGTCTTGTTCAATCTCCACAAACGGAAATTAGAATCTGTGGAACGTGAAGCATAAACGAGCTTACCTTTATTGATAATTTCTTTATAATCCATATTCCTCAGCTGTTAAAATTTTACCATTTTCATGATTGAATACAGTATTGTATACATTATCATAAATTTCCTTTGTTCTAAAAAGTTGGCTGTCACCAACGATTATCAGCAAACGTTTTGCACGTGACAAAGCAACATTCAATCGGTTTGGAGATTGAGCAAAGCCAAGGTCTTCCTGCTTTGGATAACCATCTTCTCCATATTTCGAATAATTCGGCTTTTGTCCCTTCTCTGTTTGGATGCAGTGGCTTCTTACCATTGACACAATGATAATATTGCGTTCCATTCCCTGGAATCTATCTACAGTACTAACTCTTATAGGCATCTCGTTAGGGTTGAATTCTCTTGCCATTTCCTTGAGAAGTCGCAATTGCTTACCATAGAACGAAATCAAGCCAATCTGCTTGTCCTCAACACTGCTCCATCTATTATTATAGTCATGGAATGAATCCGAATTATTCAACTCACGAAGCAATTTGCGAATAATTTCAACCTCACCATAATTTACTCTTGACGTGCCATCAAGCATCTCTGGAGAAGAAGAATCAATCCACAACACATGAACATCAGGATCAATAGGACCTGCTGTGATACCATGGAATCTTGATGCTCCGTTATTGATATAGTCAGGGTCGTTGATACCCAAATCTCTTGGATGCACCAAACCGCACTCCAAGCCACCTTCGTCCTTGTAGAATTGTTTTATTACTTCATTGATAGCTGGATGCATTCTGAACTGATAGTTGAAAACACCTTTGAGTTTTTCATCTATCTGATTGTACAATCGCTCAAAATGTGATATTTCAAGAACATTGAAGTTTTTGACAACAAAGCTCTTCAGTTCTTTTATTCGCTGCAATTCAGAATTGTCCTTCTCTCGCTTGATAAGATAATCAAATGAATTAGTGAACGACTCTCTTGAAATCATTGGAGGCAGCTGGCGATGGTCGCCAATGATAATATTCTTCTTTCCATAAATCAGAGGCAGAGACAACTCTGCTGGAGTTGCCTTACTTGACTCATCCTGAATCACAACATCAAACCTGATTTTTGGATTATACTCGTTATCTCTTTGTGAGAAAACACTTCTATATGTCTTATAGAATGCAGTAGGAACAAATTTGTTCTTCTTACTCTGAGTGGCGATATTTTCAGTAAAGATTATGTTCTTCTGTCCTATTGAACTACATGTTGCACCCACCACATTACAGTTTGCAATGTAGTTATCAAAGAATAGTCCTTTAAGATTGTCTGTAGGATTCTCCAGTAGATCCTCCCATAGTTCCTGGGCTTCTTCCGGCATACTGTCTTTATCCATTCTTCTACAGATGTTCTCCATCCAGTTCAGAAGGATTAACTTCTCAGGAGCTTCATAAACTGTATCTTCTACTGTTGTTGCAACATCATCGTCGTCGTCATCATCGTCAATGTCAAATGACTTCTTCTTTGTTGTAATGTCTTCTCCTTTTGCCCAGCGGTACATGGCAGAGTATGAAAACTGAAGCCCTTCAGTTTCCAAACGCGACTCATCACCTATACGAATAGGTTTCACCAAATTGTGATATGGATTCACGACTCTGTCTATCGCATTATCTACAGCGAGATTAGTTTCCGATGTTAGCAGAATCCTTGTATTCTGATTCTCACGTACATGTTGCCAAATAAGTTCGGCAATTGCCGTTGACTTTCCAGAACCAGGAGGACCCTGGATTAGAGACAAGTCAGGAGCAAGAATAGCCTTTGCAATAGCTACTTTTTGTGGCTCATTATTGGCTATCCTTTTATTCAGAAGGTGTTTGTCTACCTCTTGTAGTTCTAATTTGATATTTTCTTCATAATCCTTAATACCTGCAGCTTTAGAAGCATCAAAGATGAATGTACCAAGTGAGGAATTCTCTACGTCACGACCTTCTACGATTCTGTTCAATGATTCCTTCAAACGTGCCAATTTCTCCAAATCACCCGAAAGATCTGGATTTATTTCCGTGACATCAGTCTCTTCAAACAATTGCTTGGTGACTTCATAAAAATCACCAGAAATATCCAAGACAAGTTCTGGGTAGTTTGCTGTTCTTATCAGTTTTCCGATTTTCAGTTCTCCAACCGTAAAATCTGCACCCTTGAGTTCACGTGCTGCATCCAGTCGATCTTCATCTCTGCTGGTAACATCATTGAAATAAACCAGTTTAACTTTATCAGAAGGCACTTCTGAGATTGTACACAAATATCTGGATTGGTCAAATGTCTGTAATTTATGGATTAACTGAGTCTTGAACGTCAACAGGTCTTCTATTTTCTGGAATTCTCGTGAGAAGACAAGTTCTGTTCCCTTCTTCTTCAGTTCAAGATGCAAATCGTCAGAGAAATCATGAAGTTGATTCATGACTTCTGTCATATCTGCTTTTCTATATTGTACGTCAAAGTTGCACTTATGACCATTCTTGAACAAGCCAAAATCCACAAACGGATAATCTCTGCTCAACTCAGTAAGAAGCTCGGGTAAGTTCTTTTCCTTCCAATTGAAATCTATACCGATTGAAGTACCCTTCGACGATACAGAATACTCTATTGATGGCTTAAACGAAACATGCAAGTCATCATTGAACTTATCAAGTTCTTCTACCGTTGCCCAATCTCTATTCTCACGGTACTTGTAATAGTACTTCTCTGTATAATCATAATTGTCCTGACCGAACAATTTTTTCATCAGTTTATTCCAGAGATAGAAATCAAAGTTAAAATCGGTAGTGTCTTTTGTATTAAAGAACTCTGACGAGGTCATGTAAGTAATATCCGAAGCGTCATCACCTTCGTCTTCTAAATTCACAACGTCATCTGTAATATCTTCTACCTCTTCTTGCAGCTTGGGACGTTTTACATTCTTAAAGAAAGTAATAGTATTGCCGTTTAACTTAGGCAAGCCAAGCTTGTTTGCTTGCCAATCATAACTGTTAAGTGCATCGTCATGAATAATAAAGGTAAATTCCACCTTGCACATTTGCAACTCAAACACAGGCTTTATCTGCTCCAAGAATTCTTGTGTGAAATATCCACCTTCTACAGATACTTGCTTGTCTATGTTTACTCCAGTGTTTATTTTCTTCCTGCTGTTCTTGAACGATTCTATGTTATTCAGTTTAAGACCAGGACATAGTTTTTCAAGATATACTATTATGCTTGGGTATGTAGGAATGATGGCTGATGCTCTATCAGGCAAAGCCAGTTGGAGGCTATTGAATTCCTCATTATCCTTCAATCTGTTTAACTCTTCAATGGATATTTGCAGACGATTGTTCTTGTCGAAATCATATTCCACCTCCAGTTTGTCCAACAATTGCTTTACCCCAGTAAACTGAGCACGTCTGTCCACAACACTACCATCAATTACAGGATAGTAAGTGAACGTGACATACTCTTTGTTTGCTTTCGTGCTGATTCTGGCTTTCACAGATTCATCCAACTTCTGCCAGTTGGAAATAGGTGCAAGGACATAGCCATCTTCAAAATGACAATCATCATAATCAATGTCCAAACTATCAGCTATCTGTTGTTTTAATCCCTCTGTATTATCAGTGGTATCAACTCTGACATGCAGTTTCTCATTGATAATAGTAGTAGCTTCTGGCATGATGGCAATAGGAGCAGTTCTTTGTCTAAGAATCTGTTCCTGAACTTCTGTATGTTTCTGCCATATTTCCTTAAGCAACGTCTTATCAGCGGTTTTCTTTGCCAAGTTCTCTTCTACAACAGCTCTTCGGCTTACAACGACATTGCGGTACTCTTTGTTTATCTTTACTACTTTAACACTGATTGTCTGACCCACGAATGTTTCCAAATCGGCTACTCTTACGATGTCAGTCTGAGAACCAGGCATAAATGCTTCCATTCCGAAGACATCCACAATGGTACCTCCCTTTGTACGACACTTTACGTAGGCTTTTACCGTTTCGTTGTTGTCAAGGGCTTCATTAACCTTGTCCCAGGCTTTTGCAGCTCTTGCTTTCCTATGTGACAGAATCAACTGACCAAGACGATCGCTCTTTGATTCTATGTACACATCAACGGCATCACCTACCTTCAAGTCTGGATTATATCTGAATTCACTCGTAGGTAGGATGCCATCATTACGATAGCCTATATTGACTACAACTTCACGTTTGTTTATGGAAATAACAGTGCCAGAGACTACCGTATGTTCGGGAACATCTGTAGTCTCTTCATTTGATTCTTCCACAGATTGTGATGAAGCCGCATTTTCAAAAGCTTCCCAATCAAAGTCATCTAATGGATTTATCTTTGCCATATTCTTGTTCTATTGTAGAATATAATCTTCTGGTGATACTATCTCATAACCAGCAGAAACAAACTTCTGATGGTCATGTTCTGTAAGTGGTAGGAATACCACCTTTTCAGTTTCAATTCCTAATTCGGCTTCGGCAAGAACCTTTCCCGACTCATTTCGCAAGAAAAAGCCTCCGTCATGATCAAATGGAATCGAATGCTCCAGCATATAGTTGACAATTGGATGGAGTTCATCGCTGAAGTTGTCAAGTATGTTGTCCTCTTGGGAGATTATTTGTTTACCAATATTCAATTTAGTATTACAGAATTTTCTGTACTGCAACATAAACTCATGTGGTAGATAGACATTCTTCAATGCTACACATCCTATAAACATATCAGAGACCTGAGCGACATCCATACCAGCATGTCCACAACCAATAGCTGTGACCAAGAACTTAAGTTCAGAATGTTCACGAGCAAACTTTTCAAACTCACAGACACACCCTTTGAGTTCACTTTGTGAAACCCCCTTTGTTGGCAAAGCATAAGAATTGCCCGTCAATCCATTGGACACACCTACCTGTGCGCCAAAAGACTTTGCAGCAAGTCCTGCTGCTCCATACTTTTGACTTCCCTGCCTGTCAGTACCAAACACAAATATCTGAGACGGACGCAGATGATGTATCTTTGTAGGAGTTAACCTGTCATAACTCCTAACTATGTCGTTGAGTATTTTTATGAACTCAGGGGTATAGTCTCTGTCTATTATCATAACAGTATATTACTTACCTGTAATTTCTTTAAGTTTATCAACTATCTCTTTTGTTGTATAGACTGTCGTCGATAGAGCTAATCTTCCTGCAAGGGTAACGCTAAATTTTTGGACTTCAGCTTTTGATATTTCGTGCCAAATTGGAAGAATAGTTTTACCATTTGTCATTTCAATGTTAAACAACCCTTCCAGTTCATACTGAGTCCAGCCCTTACTTATAAAGTGCTTAGACAAAACCACTATACCGAAACGAGAATTAGCAAGACCTTGGTCTATTTTTGTACGCAATGAATCTCCCCACTTTATACAAGCAGAGTCATACCATACCTTAAAACCTGCCTCTGTCAATTCATGGTATAACTCATCAACAAACGATGCCTTATCTTCACTTGCATGAGATATGAATACGTCATACTCCTCTCCTTCTGCGTTTTCTGCATAAAGGGAGGTTTGATTGATGGCTGCCATGTTCCTTTCTGTAGCTAAACGAAGTTCTTCTACAACAGCATCATATTTCTTCTGAAGAGTCTGCTGCAATTTTGCCTGTTCCCTATTTTGCGTTACAGTCAAAGTAGCAAGATCTTTCTGCTTCTTTGCGATTTTACCTTGAGCATCAGCATACTTCTTTCGCGCTCTAGCAATTTCGCCATTAGCTCTTTCAATTTGAGACTGTTTTGACTTAACAAGAGACGGACTTGTTCGAGGCGTCATAGACTTCCGCACACGTTCAATCTCTGCGGTCTTATCAGACTCCTTCTTGCTTGCGTCAGCTTTTTCTTTTTCTAACGCTGCAATTTCTCTCTGTATCTGTTCAATTCTTGATGATGTACTCATATCTGATTTTCTAATCCTTTTTTTAGTCTTAACTTATGATCGAGGGCAGTCTTAAGTTATGACTGTCCTTGGTCACAAGTGAAGACCTTCTCAAAGTGTGCCCAAGCTCGGCGGTAATCGGCTATGCGGTCACAGCGAGTGTATGGAGCTTTGAATACTTGTTGCTGTCCACCATAGAGTTCGGACTTGGAGGGATCGATGGTATGGGTGTAGGTGTCGGATGCACCAAGGAAGGTGTTGTCATCCTTCTGTTCACCTCGAATCTCGTTCCACTTTGGTCGGTCGAGACCTACACCAGTGAGACCCTTTGAGCAAGTAAATACTATCTTGCCTTCCTGGTCATACCATGTGTCATTCTCGTTCTGCTGAAGGACAGGGAACTGAATGGTGTAAATCATCTCAAGGTCTTCAAGAGTGAGA
>CALBJW010000080.1 GCA_937893145.1 uncultured Prevotellaceae bacterium
CGGTGCTCATGAGCCGTACTTGTAAAGGCTCCTGAAAGGCGAAGGACGGAACCCCAGCATAGCCCGACGGCATAGCCGGATTGCCCAAATACTACTGGAAAGGTTCATTAAAGTTGCGATTAAACACCTGCTGTTGATATGGAGAAACATGCCAGTCGTGCTGAGAGGCAAGCTTATACGAAAACTTAATAATGGTCTGCTCTTTTGCTGAGTCGGACACCTCACAGGACACGTCGGAAATAAGCACATCGTCGTCGTAATCAGCACTAACTATATAAAGTATTCTCGGAGATTCAAGGAATTGGTTGAACCAAAGCGCTTCTTCCATCGACATAGGAACAGTCTCGATCTGATACTTTCGCTCAGACTGTCGGTTGTAGGCAATCAAACGTCCGTTGCAAGCAGCCTCCTTCATAGACACGTCAAACTTAGTTGTCTGCGTACCATAGATGAAAGCCGTTTCCATGATGTTGAAAGCGTTGAAGAAAAAGAAGGTAGTCTGCGGTTGCTCATCAACGAAAAAGAACTGCAGATAGCGGTCACCATGCACCACAGCACCGCCAAGAACCTTCATCGGTTGCGAAGGGAACACCTCCTTCAGTTTCGCATCGATGTTGTAAGCACTGATATTGAAAGAATAGACACGCGCACTGCGGAAGTCGTATAAGATATGCTCAATCTCAACGGAGTGAATTGAGCCATCGTTGTAGCGCACTGTCAGAATCATCTTTCCGTAAGGACTCTGGTCGTCCTCCTCATTGAAGAACGCGACATTCAAGGCATAGCCCCGAGGAATGGTGTAATACGAGCGAGTGGTGAGGTAAGAGGTGCGAAGGAAGTCTTCGTCAAACTCCTCACCAGTAGCAATCGAAGAATACACCACTTGCGTCTCAGATGATGCCATGCCACTATCGAAATATGCGTGAAATTCCAGCTTACCATACGAGATGCCATGAGATTTCATATACTCATGCACGATAACATTGAGGTCGTAGAAGTACCCTGTGGTACCAATCGCCTCCAATGTGGTATTGTAGATGACGGTAGTATTGAGAACAACGGCAACATCAAAAGTGGGTTCATCGCATTGCGTGATGATAACCTTTTGTGGAAGATTTAGCGACAAGAAAGTATTTATGTATGACAGACGATCCATTTGCAGAATTTTTCTGCAAAGGTATTTGGGAAACGTTGCAGATGGAAAGACACGAAAAAAGCCCGACTACTGGAGCCGGACTATAAAAGGCGTGTAAGCCTTAGGCAGCTTTCTCAGCCTTTGGCTTACGTCCACGCTTCTTTGGAGCAGGCTTCTCAGCAGGAACCTCTGCGGACTTTGTCTTACGTTTAGGCTTCTCAGCCAGAATGCGATTGACATCATGTGCTTCAGCGATTGAGGCAGCCAACTCTTGAACTTTCTCCGCCATAGCAGCCTGCTCAGGGTGCTTTTTGGCTTCTTCAGCCTTGTATTCTGCGTGCGCTTTAGAAAGCGCCTTAAGGCTTTCATCAGCAATCTTTGCACCAGCGGTACGTGCTTTTAAGAGGAACATGTACTTCATTGCGGAACGAGGGGACTTGCAGTACTGTATGCTATCTTCCTGACCTTCGATTGAAACAGCCCAGACATTGTTAGTGTTCTTTGTAGGAACGTGATTTGCTACGATTGTAATCATGACTTTTTGTATTTAGAATGTGAAACTAATATTTACCTTATCTTGAATTAACCCACCTGATAGATGTTCATGTTATACACTTGGATGAGATTGTCATAAGCGATAGACTCCAACTGAGCTGCAGCATCTTCGAAGCTCTCTGCCTCTACATCGTATTCATACTCATCACCCTCGAAATCAGTGATTGTAGCCTGATAGTAATTCATTACACAATGATGGCGATGGCTGTTCTTGTAACGTAACTCGCTTGCTGACATGATAACTGATGTTTGAACTGAAACTGTCATAATCTTTATGATTTTAATGTTAATACTCTTGTTATTTGTGCTTACTGCACTTGTAATTTTTACGTGCAATAAGGAGCGAATGGGAATAGCCCGGGCTTGTCAAGG
>CALBJW010000081.1 GCA_937893145.1 uncultured Prevotellaceae bacterium
CCCCCCCCAGCCCCCCCCCGCCCCCCTTCCCCCACATCCTCCCCCCCCCCCTTTTAAGGGGAGGGGCAGGGGGAGGGTCTTTAGTGTCTTCCTAATACCTCCTCACAATATTTGTACGGAAGTACTGGCAACCATCTTTATAATCATCCCAACGTTCGACAAGCTCCCATTGTATATATGAACCATCGCGAATAACCTTCAAGACACCCATGTTATAGTTATCGTGGAAAGCCTGAGCCTCGTTAGTCACTACAGCACGATTGTATATCATGTTGTACTTAACACCCAAATAACTTGTTTTCGTGTTCCTACAACCATTGTTGAGAGGCATCACATGGCGCATACCATCAGTCAAGATGCTGCATTCGAAACCAGCCTGCTTCATGATCTCTTCGAAAGTGAGCTTCTCACCCTCTGCACGATCAGCATTGTAGTAGTTGTAGATAGCCTTAGCCTCAGACTCAGAAAGCATGTTTTGCTTCACATCAACATCCTTCATGTTCTCTTCACCATACATGAACCCATCACAAGTAAATCTCTTTCCGTCTGGCATCCAAGAATGGTTCTTCATGTCGCGGATAGTGAGGTTCTTGTTGAACACGATGTGAGCACCCTTAATCTGGCAGACAAGAACATCATTGTGGCGAACCACCTCCGAATTATTCATGTAGTAGTTAACGAACTCAGAGAAAGCATCATTGAGCTTGTCGATAGACTGATTCTTCATGATGAAGTAGTCACGAGCGAGGAGATAACCAGCCACGCCACTGCATACATCATTCAGGCGCATCTGCTCACGCTTCTCATAACCCTGATGCTCCCAAGCACAGCTCTCTGACATCCAGTAGTCATACACATCCATAGCATGGTGATTATTCATAGGCTTGATGATTTCTCTCAGATATTCGTAAACAGCACTTGGAGCACTACCACCATTTACCACATGCGAAGCCCATCCCTCAAGAACATGCTCAGGCAAACCCTGCTTGTTGAGCGAGAGAGCACTGCAGTAAGTGCCGAAAGTAGCCATGTTGAACGACTTCATGCAGTGGAACTTCCTCAAGTAGTCATTATAAGTGCGTACCATATCCTCATTGCTGCAGTTCTTCTGAAGCATATCCATCATGCCAATCACCTCCTGCTGCTGCTCACACATGTCCTTGAGCTCATCCATCACATCGCTGCTTGTAGCCATGAGACGCATACCAGCACTTTCCTCATTACCTACAGAAGCCATGCACGAAGTCACGCAATTAATCAAATTCACACTTGGATTGCTCGAAAACGCAGCACGAGTAGTGAGACGACCACCACAGTCCATATCATTAACACTGAATTTCATGTCATTCTGTTCTGCCATTCTACCAGACTGCATCACATCATCGCTATCATCCTGACAGCTTGTGAAACCGAAAACAGAAGTGATTGCCATAGCCACGATGGCGAGAGTTGAGTAGTACTTTTTCATAATCTTTTAGTTTTTTTTTAGGCCCCCCGCCCCCAAAGGGGGAGGCTATCCAGATGGATACGGGAGGAATTGTTAATACTTTTTGTTTATTATTTATTTGAATTGTTTTTGTTTTTTATAAATTTGTCTATTTGCTTGTCAAGTAACGAAGTGTTTCGTAACGAAGTGTTTCGTAATGAAATGTTTCGTAAGCTTTAGCTGTTTCGTAGCGTCAGCGTTTCGTAAGCTTTAGCTGTTTCGTAGCGAAGCGCTTCGTTTTTTTCCTTCACGCTGCAAATTTACCCCATCTTCCCCACACCCAACGCACTCATTATGAAAACAAAACGTACAAATTGTGAACTTCACAACCTGTACGTTTTATTCTCGAAATGTACGTATTTTGAGGTTTATTGGTTTATATGTTTATGGGTTTATATGTTTATTTCTCACGCAGAGCCGCAGAGGGCGCGGACGTTGCACCTTGCTTCTGTTTGTTCTTTATCTCCCACAGAGGCACAAAGCTCTCAGAGATTTTTCAAGTCTGTTTAGCGAGAGCCCACAGGCTTTGGTGCTTCGCACTTCGCAACAGAGGCCACAGAGAAGCCTCCGGACAGCATCTCAAGCACTCTGCTTAAATACTATCCGGAGGCTCCTCTGTGAACTCCTTTGCGTAGCTCGGAACGAGCCGAAGCCTGTGCCCTCCAATAACGCTGCCTGAATAAAAACCTTTGTGTTCTCTGTGCCTCTGTGGGAGACCAAATCCCACCAAGTGCAACCCTCTGCGACCTCTGCGGCTCTGCGTGATATAAAAAACATCATCAATCATCCCTCAATTAAATTCCTCTACTCCCCAAACACAAAACATCCGCAAGAATGCTCACATTCCTGCGGATGTTGTCAATATCTATTAGTTGGCGTTCTGATAGAGAAGACGGAGCTCCTGATGCATTTTTTGCATTTTCTCCACTTCTTCTTCTGCATTCAGATGCAAAGATTTCGATTGGGCAATTTTTCGTAAGCATCGTTCTACGCTTTCTTTATGAAACTGGTTGAAATATGTCATATCAATATGATTTTGATTTTCGCGTGCAAAAATACGCATCTTTTCCCAAACCTCCAAACTTTTTCACAGTTTATGTGTTTATATGTTTATGAGTTTATGAGTTTATAGGTTAGAAGCCTTACGGCTTGGTTAGTCGCTACGCGAGGTTAGAAGCCTAACGGCTTGGTTAAAGATTTTTCTCAGGATGTTTGTTAGGATGTCGAGGAGCAAAGCGACGATCCCCCAAAAATCCCCTTCCGAAAAGCGAGGTACTCGAGCGCATTTTAGTAAGGATGTTTATTTTGGATTTTAATCCACATGATAATCTTCAACTAAAATCTCAAAAGAAAATGCGCTCGAGTACCTCGCTTCTTATGAGCGTTTTCCAAAGGGATCGCTTCGCTCGAAATCCTAACAAACATCCTAATAAACATCCTTAACAGCACCATCCGGTGTGACTCCCTCTAAGTACTCTACTTCTGAACTACCCGGAGGCTTATTATTCAATAAAAAATGCACGACAAAGCAGCAAGCTATTCCACCATGCCAAGTGTCGTGCACTTTCTATTGACAAAAAAAACTCAAATGAAAGCGAAGCGTTCAAATGTCCTCAAATGGATGCATGAAATATCGCCATCTGAGTCCATCAACCACTTCGTTTACATCTTACATTTCTTTTATCAAACTAATGATATATGAGTTTGAAACATTATCTATCTCGCTCTTGTCATAGATAGTCAAAAGAGTTACATATTTCTTTGCAAGTCGTTTGGCTCTACGGTCAAATTCTGGGACCGTCTTGATACATACATTCATTGCACCAAGAGGATTACAACACGTCCAACAATTCCTCTACAGGACGTGCCTGATTATTCTTCAACTCTCTAAAAGCCTGTTCAAGAGTCAATTTTACCATCTTTTCCTGACGAGCTTTTTCCACATCCTCCGCATAAGCCTCAATGATGTACTTCGTAAAAGCTCGCTGTACATTTTTCGAGGATGACTGGAAATGTGCCATAAGTGCCTCAAAAGGACTCGCAGTAACTGTCATATCTACTGTTTTCATATATTCTCCAATTATAGATTGCTGCAAAAGTACAACAAATTTTCAATACCTCCAAACTTTTTTGCAGTTTATGTGTTTATATGTTTATATGTTTATGGGTTAGAAGCCTTACGGCTTGGTTAGTCGCGATGCGAGGTTAGAAGCCTTACGGCTTGGTTAAAAGATTTTCGTAAGGATTTTAGTTAAGATGTCGAGGAGCAAAGCGACGATCCCCCCAAAAATCCCCTTCCGAAAAGCGAGGTACTCGAGCGCATTTTAGTAAGGATGTTTATTTTGGATTTTTGGTGGATTTTGAGGAGCAAAGCGACGACCTCATATTAATCGCCTCTCTATTTTTGGTTTGATTTTCCGTGTCGATTTTAATAATTATAAATCCTTATTCTAAAATCCTTTCCACAAATATTTGAGTTGAATTGGTTGTGGTCGTCGCTTTGCTCCTCAAAATCCACTAAAAATCCTTACCAAAATGCGCTCGAGTACCTCGCTTCTTATGAGCCTTTTCCAAAGGGATCGCTTCGCTCGAAATCCGAACCAACATCCTAACCATCCCCCCCAACACCCACACGCTCCCCTTGTCCCACATCCTACTCCCCTCCCTTTTATGGGTTATCGTCGCAGACGCTTCCGAGCCCGTTGAGGAAGAGCGGTCGGGGGAGGGTCTTTAATACCCCACCTCAACCCTTATACTCTTTTCTTCAATCATTAAGGATGTGGAGTATCCTCGTATGATGTCCATTCCTATCTTGTTCGCTTCCTGTTCGAAAGGGGCATTGTCTAAGGATTGGATATTCTCGAAGGAGAGTTGTATCTGAGAGGTCTTCTCGGAGTAGGTGAGAACAATATCCATGTTCTCCTGGTTGCCCGTGATGAGCAGCAGTTCCTCGATGAGGTGGTAAATGCTGTTGATAGTCTGGAGACTGAAGCAGTTGCGCTGGCAGAAGTTCATGAAGAGTCCCATCATGCCGTGGAAGTCATTGTCCTTCACTACCGTGTGGCGACATTCGCGCACTCGGTTGATGAACACCTTCGTGTTCTTCCTTTCCGGATGTTCAAATATCTGAGCCGGTGTACCCTCTTCGTATATCACACCCTCGTCCATGTAGAATATGCGTGATGAAATGGCACGAGCAAAGCGCATCTCGTGGGTAACCACAATCATCGTCATTCCCTTTTGTGCAAGCGAGTGAATTACAGTCAGCACCTCACTCACCATAGAAGGGTCGAGAGCAGATGTAGGTTCGTCGAAAAGCAATATCTTTGGTTCCATAGCCAATGCACGAGCAATGGCGATGCGCTGCTTCTGTCCGCCCGACAACTGGTCCGGATAGTGGTTCGCCTTGCTGCGCAATCCCACAATGTCCAGCAGGGCAAGCGCTTCTCGGCGTGCCTCCTCCTTGCTCTTTCCCAGCAGTTTCACGGGAGCCAATGTGATGTTGTCAAGGATAGTCCTGCCGTTAAACAGATTGAAGGACTGAAATACCATACCCATCTTCTGGCGTATTCGGGACAAGTCGGCATCACTGGCAAGAATATCTTCGCCCTCAATCACTATGCTGCCTCCTGTAGCCTTCTCCAACTGATTCAGACAGCGCAGGAAGGTACTCTTTCCAGTACCCGAAGGACCGATGATGCTTATCACATCGCCACGCTTTATTTCCGTATTCACATCCAGCAACACCTGCAAACCATTCTCGTAAGTCTTGCTCAGATGCTTCACCACAATCAGCGGTTCCTTGCCCTCTACAGCCAACTCACCCAGAGCAACGGGAGCAGCCATCGCCTTCATCTCTCCATCTACATTGTCATCAAGGCTAACCACAGTAGGCCTCTGTTTCGCCACACATCGCAGAGCGACACCTATCAGCCATGCCAAAGCAAAATAGATGATAGACACAACAATCAAAGGGAAAAAGGCATCAAAGGTACGCGAGCGAATGAGGTCGCCAGCCTTCGTAAGGTCAGCCACAGCAATGTAACCCACAACAGAAGTGCCCTTCAGCAATGTCACCACCTCACCAGTATAGATAGGAATCACAGCCCTCACCGCCTGAGGCAAGATGATAAAAATGAAAGTCTGCAACGGACTGAACCCCAATGCAAGA
>CALBJW010000082.1 GCA_937893145.1 uncultured Prevotellaceae bacterium
TGTATAACCGAGGTCTTCGAGAAGATACTTGAGATATGCCTTGATAATCTTATTTACATTCTCCGACTTATGGTCAAGGTCGCGACAACCATCCCAACCATCACCTGTATCGGCATTTGGGGAGAGCGAAACACCTTCCTTCTTTGCCTGAGTGAGGGCTGCACCACCATCATCGTTACTGCAGATGTCTGTCGATTGGAACTGATAAGTCACACCATTGTATGTCTCCTGTGGAAAACCAAACCAACCATTGCTGGTGTTATGATGATTGATGACAACATCAGCAATAGTTCCAAGACCTTTCTCCTTGAAGGTCTTAATCATAGAACGGAGTTCTGCCTCTGTTCCGAAACTTGAATTCTGGTTCCAATAGTAGAGAGGAAGGTAACCCATGTTGTTGCCTCCACCACAATAGCCAGAATTAGGAATCCAAATGAGGTCGAAGTAGTGTGCGAGTTCTTCTGCTTGCTTCTCAAGCTTCTGCCATTTGCAGTCTGAATAACCATCCCAATAGAATCCCTGAAGCATCACCTCATGCTGTGCAGAACTGCTGAGAGTGAAGATGAGGGAAAGGAGTGTGAAGAGAGTTTTCTTAAGCATATCGTATTTAAGTTGAAAAAGGAGCGGGCAGAAGTCTGTCCGCCCCTTTTCCTTATAGAATTATAGATTATTATTTCTTTGTGAGAACAACCTTATGTGTTCCTTCACAACCGAGGTAAAGCTTGATAGAGTAAGTGCCATCACCGTCTGGAGCATCGAGGTCCTTACCGCTGTACTCTGTGAGGAGGTCGTAAGACTTAGGATCGCCATTAGCACCACCCCAACTGATAGACCAATCGTCGTTCATGGCAAACTTAAAGCCATTAGTGAGTTCGGTAGTGAGTTCCCAGCACTTTTCATCTGCATTGTATGTCATGTGCTGAGAAGCATCAGAGACATTCCAACCGTTGTGGTTACCAACACAAGTGATGCTTGTAACCTCTGTGAGAGTATATGTCTTTGCATCCCAGTTTACAGCAATCTTGTAGTAGCCTTCATGGTCAGGTGAGATATTGTCATCACCCTCAATCTTGCCATCATGACCACCATACCAGTTACCTTCAGAAACAAACTTGAACGAACCATAAGATGGAGTGTTTACATAGTAGTAACCAACAAACTCATCACCGTTCTTTACCATTGCACATCCATCAGCTGGCCAACCGTAAGCATCACCTGCATAATACAACTTGTCAACAAATGGAGCATAAGAGTATGTCCAGTTCTGAGGGTCGATAGTGAACTTGTACTTACCACCTGTTGGACAGCAGAAGCTGAAGCCTGAAGCACTCTCACCGAAGAAACCAGATGTTGCCTCATCACCATTAGCCTGAGCACGGAAGAGAGCATTCCAGTCCTGATTGTCAACAGCCGACTGAGGAGCGAATGCGAACCATTCAGAGTCGCCAATCTCGATGACACAAGAATATGTACCATCTGCATTTGCCTCCATAGGAGTTGGAGCAGAGAGGTTCCATGAGTTGTAACCACCAATGTAGTAGTAAGCAGACTCATTAGCGATAGCAGGGAGCTTGAATGTTGTCACATCGATTGCCACTTCGTTTGTCTCGATAGGCATGAGGACAGATGTGCCTTCTGCGTTCATGAGGTCGGCAAACACCTTGAAGTTGCACTCACGGATAGTGTGAGCAAGTGAACCTGTTGACTTCTTGATAGCCTCCGAAAGGTCTGTTGCATTAACCATGAGGAGGTCACCAGAAGTAGAGAATGGCACCTCGATGTCGCCGTTGAGGAGGAGCTTAGTGAATACCACCTTCGAACCTTCTGTAGCGTTTGCAGCTGAAACGAAGTTTACGATTGGAGTAGCACCTTCCACCTGGTTGAGGTCGATGTTTGGAGCGGCAGCAGCGATAGTACCATTGACTGCACCCTGCTGCTCCTCCTGAGCGTTAGTCTGAGGATTTGCCCAGTCTGTGAAGTCTTCATTACAAGCAGAGAATGTGAGTGCTGCTGCAATGAGAGATGTATATAAATATATCTTTTTCATGTTTTTATTCGTTTTTAAGAATAATTACTTCATAGAACCTGTTCCGTTAGTGAAGTCGAGGTAAATCTGCTTACCTGCTTCCGCTGGGAATGAGAATGCATCACCAAGGTCTGATGCCCAGTTAGATGGGATGTCGCAGTTACGATAGAAGAGAGTGCCATCGTTCTTGATAGTGAACTCTGTCTTCCACCAGTCGATACCACAGTCAACAGCAAGACGAAGCTCACCTGAACCTGCAAGGAGTGGAGATACACATGGGTCTGCAGCTGAACCAGACATTGTGAAGAGGGCATCATCCTGCCATGACCACTGGTCTGCACCTGGAGATGAAGCACCGAAGACATAAACCTTAGCCTCCATAGTCTGGAGTTCGTATGAGATAGCAGAACCTGCAATCTTGTTCTTGACAACAACAGTGTACCAACCTGAGTTGGAAGCCTTCATGTTTGATGTGTCATCAGAACCTGCATTCACAACACCTGCCTCGTTCTTAGCACCGATAGTAACCTGTCCGAAGCCCTTGTCGTTACCCTTCCAACCAGCATCAGGATTAATCTTGAACTCATCACCAGCATTAAAGTAAACGATGCCGTAAGAGAAGCCTTCCTGGCTGTATGCGAAGTGGAGAGGAACGAACTTGCTCCAACCATCAGAAGCAGCGAAGCTACCTACGATATACATCTCTGAAGGGAGAGTGAGCTCAACCTTTGGCACGTATGCAAGAACTGAAGGAAGAGTGATGACATTCGACTCTACATAACCAAGGTCGTCTGAGCCTGTGAGCGCAGCAGAAATCTTTACATATACAGTCTGTGGCGCAGCAAGGAGGTCTGTATTCTCAGCACCAACAATGTCGAGGATAGCCTGATTGAGTTCCTTTGCAGAAACAGCCATCTTAGCCTTTGTGTATGTTGTCTCGAGCTGAGACCAGTTTTCCTTGTCAAGACTTACATATACCTTATAAGTAGTAGGAGCAGTGTAGTTGTAGTTTGGCTGTGAGGTAGTGAGCACTACAACATCAGATTCCTTGAGGTCGTATGTGTTGTTGAACGATACGCCTGGAGTATTAAGCACGAGTGTGAGTCCCTCAGTGTTCAATACAGGATTGCTGTCGCGGTCTTCGCTACATGAAGTAGTGATGCCGAGTGTAGCGGCAGCGATAAGCAATGAACAAAATATCTTTTTCATATATCTTTCTATTCTTTAAGATTAATAACCTGGATTCTGAGACATATTGCTATTAGCATTGAGCTCATTAGCAGGAATTGGATAGAGATTGAAACGCTTGTCAACACCAGCACCTGAGTAAACGCCACCCTTCCAGTCCCAAACATACGAACTGCTTGTGAAGAGTCCGAAGCGGATGAGGTCTGAACGACGACGGCCCTCGAAGTAGAACTCACGGCACCACTCGTTGATGATGTCTGTCTCTGAGATAGACTGGTCGAATGTGTTGGCGTTAGCACGAGTGCGAAGCACATTGAGGTCGTTCTTTGCCTCTTCAGGATTGCCAAGGCGGAAGTTAGCCTCTGCACGAGTGAGGTAAGCCTCTGCAACACGGAAGAGAGGAATGTCTGTATCTGCAAATGTAGCGTCTGAAGGAGTACCACCATTAGCGTATGTGTTGTTCCACTTCATGATACCGAAACCTGCTGTGAAGGTTGTCTTCTCCTCTGTAGAATATGTGCGGTCTGCATTCACGAAGAACATAGCACGGTCGTCACCTGCCTTCTGGCGGAAGTCTGCAACCGATACATCCTGATTGCTAAGCTTTGAACCATCACTGATGAACTTGTCGATGAGTGCCTGGCGAGCACGGTTACAAGTCCACATAGAACTTGAAAGGCTCTGCTCTGGAGAACCCGAACCAGTACAAGAAGCGATAGTGTAAACCGAACCACCGTAAGAACGAGAAGTAGCACCATCACAACGGATTGGGAAGATAATCTCCTGGCGAGCGTTAGGGTTCTCACCGTTGTCGCCCATGAAGAGCTGCTCGTATGCTGTGTAGCCGTTAGTAGCAGTTGTGTTGAGCTTATACTTCGAACCGATAACCTTGTCAGCATATTCCACTGCTTCACTCCAGTGTGCTGTGCCTGTATAAACCTCAGCATTGAGGTAGAGACGAGCAAGGAGGAGCTGAGCAGCAGTCTTGTCAGCACGACCATAGTTAGCATTGTCACCACAGTAGTCTGCGAGCTGGTCTTCCGAACCACCCTCAGAGATAGCCTTGAGTTCAGCAACGATGTAGTCGAACATCTCTGTGCGTGACTTCTCTACAGGAAGGTTGCTGTTGTAGTGGTCCTTGAATGGAGCCTTACCGAAGAGGTCGATGAAGTAGTAGTTCATCAAGGCACGAATGAAACGAACCTCAGCACGATTCTGAAGAACGGCAGCATCCTTATTGCCTTCTGTCTGGTCGAGGTAGAAGTTGCAGAGTGTGACATTGTACATCACACGGTAATATGTGAGCTCATTGTAACCAACACTTGAGTTCCAAGCGATGTTTGTGAGTTCTGGGATTGAAGCATCACCCTGCCATGTCCAGATTGTCTCATCCGAACAGAGTTCCTGTGCTTCAAAAATACGACGATAGAAAGATGAGTTACCTTCATCAAACTGGCTCATATCAGGGTCGCCTGCACCACCCTGCTGACCTGTAAGCACAAGACTTGAATATACCTTAGCAAGGTACTGTGTCATATCAAGCTGAGTGTTTGTCTGTTCGTCCTGAATGCTCTGGTTGAGGTCGTTAAGACATGATGTAGAGCTGAAACCAAGAAGAGCAGCAAGCGCTACAGGAGCGATTTTCTTTATATTGAGTTTCATAATTGTTGATTTTTGAATTGTTTTGTTAATTTCGTAATTACGTTGTTACGTTGTTACGTTATTACGACTTTGCCATTCTAATTAGAAGTTGAGGTTAAGACCAATCATGTAAGTGCGTGGACGAGGATAAACCGAACCGTCGATGCCACCTGCATTTTCAGGGTCAATACCTGAGTACTTAGTGATACAGAATGGATTCTGAACGAGTGCGTAAACACGACCTGTGATACCATTGTAAGAAGTGCCCTTGAAGAGGTTCTTGAATGAGTAACCAAGAGTGATGTTGTCACACTTCACGAATGAAGCATTATGAACGAAGAAGTCGCTCATGTAGTAGTCAGACTTACCTGTGAAACCGAGTGCGATGGCTTCGTGTGTGCGGTTGCTCCAAGCACCGTTAGCGAATACATTAGCACCGTTGCAGTTGTTTGAGAGGAAGTCGTTATAGAGGTAGTTGTTAAGGCTTGCACGGAATGTGAAGCTGAAGTCCCAGTTCTTGTAGATGAACTTGTTTGTCATACCCATGAGAACATCGGCAGCAGACTTCTTATAGACATACTTGTCATCAGCATTGATCTGTCCATCACCGTTGCGATCTACGAACTGACCTTCGATAGCGTTGCCATCCTTGTCATAAACCTGCTGATATACATAGAATGAGTTAGTTGGATAACCAACCTTATTTACCATTACCTGGTTGCTGAGACCTGCTGAGATTGAACCACCTGTGAGGAAGAAGTCATTTCCGTTGAGGTGAGTAATCTTGTTCTGGTTGTAACCTACGTTGTATGAAATCTGCCATGTGAAGTTCTTTGTAACAACAGGACGAGCTGTGATGTTGAACTCGATACCACGGTTCTCAAGGTCACCGATGTTCATAATCTTGTAGTTACCGAAACCTACACCCGAAGCGATAGATACTGTAGAGATGAGGTCGTTAGTCTTACGATAGTAAGCATCGATACCACCTTCGATACGGTTGTTGAGGAATGCGAAGTCGAGACCTACGTTGTAAGTAGTAGTCTTTTCCCATGTGAGGTCTTCGTTGTACATCTGAGGACGCATAGTGTAGTAGTTCTTATCACCAATAGCGTACTGGCCGAACTGGTTAGACACTACATAACGAGGAACAGAATAGAAGTCAACACCTATATCCTGCTGACCTGTGATACCGTAAGAGAGACGAAGCTTGAGGTCGTTCATCACATCCTGATTCTTCATGAATGGTTCGTTGACAATCTTCCATGCGAGAGATGCTGATGGGAAGTAGCCTGCACGGTGGCCCTTAGCGAACTTAGAAGAGTTATCGTTACGGAATGTAGCTGTGAGGAGATAGCGGTCGAGAAGACCGTACTGGAGACGAGCGAAGTAGCTCACGAGTGTGTTAACGTATGTGTGCTTTGTCTCGTCGAGGTTTGTGTGGTCCTTCCATGTCGATTCGTCTTCGTTGAGAACTGCACCAAGCCAGTTGCCACCACCATCGTTGTAGATGTGGCGATGGAAATGCTGCTCTTCAGCACCAGCCATCACATTGAGGTCGTGAACCTCATTCCAGTTATGGTTGTAGTTGAGGAAAGCATTTGTCTGGAGGTTGTACTTTGAAGACTTAGAATAACCTGTCCAACCGAAGTAGTTGTTGCTATATGAATAAGGAGAGATGTCTGTGTCCTGAGTACCTGCTGAATAGTCGCCGCTAACGCTTGCGTTGATTGAGAGGTCCTCAAGACCATGAATCTTATATGTCACACCAATGTTGCCAAGGAACACATTAGCACGAGCGCGGTCGTCCTTGTTCTTGTAGAGGGCAACAGGGTTCTGAGGTGTGTTGGTGTTTGTCACCTGATTGTTCCAACCATCGATAGTAGGCGAACCGATGAGTGTCTGAGTTAAACCACCTGTAGTCTCATAACCTGGAGTGTAGATAGGAAGTGTTGGGTCCATAGCTACCGAACCTCCGAACACACCACCATCAACATAGTTGTTTGTTGAGTACATGTACTTAGCAGATACATCAAACTTCAAGTGGTCCTCAAGGAATGCTGGGTTGAGGTTTACCGATGCAGTGAAACGCTGGAAGTTAGATGTCTTCGCAATACCGTTCTGGTCTGTGTAACCGAGACCTACACGATAAGGCATGTCTTTTGTGCCACCGCTGACACTCACCTGATGGTCAGTGCTTACAGCATTACGATAAATCTGGTCCTGCCAGTTTGTGTTTTCTGTGCCGAGAAGTCCGAGTGCAGAAGCACCTACGAGTCCCTGGTTAACGAGCGAATGAGCATACTCGCGGAACTCATCACCTGTAAGCACCTCACGCTTCTTAGCGATAGTAGCGATACCAACATTACCGTTGTATGTAACCTTTGCCTTCTGGCCCTTAGCACCCTTCTTTGTTGTGATAATGATGACACCGTTCGATGCACGGCTACCATAGATAGCTGTTGCAGAGGCATCCTTGAGCACTGTGAGAGTCTCGATGTCTTCAGGGTTTACCATTGCAAGACCGTTAGAAAGACCCTGAACACCGTTGTTATCAATAGCAAGACCATCGATGATGATGAGTGGGTCGTTGCTTGCAGAGAGTGATGAACCACCACGGATGCGGATAGAAGCTGCACCACCAGGAGTACCACCATTCGAGATGACGCTTACACCAGCAATCTTACCTGAGAGCATGTCCTGAGTACTTGTTGTGATACCCTTCGACATCTCATCTGGCTTGATAGCTGTCACAGCACCAGTCATATCGTTCTTCTTTACTGTACCGTAACCGATTACAACCTGTTCGTTGAGGAGATGTGTATCCTCGTGAAGTGTAATCTTGAGGTTAGGTGCTGCTGTCACTTCCTGTGGCACATAACCCACGAAAGAAACAACGAGTGTAGCACCCTTTGGCACACTCAGAGTGAAGTTACCATTGAAGTCGGTAACACATCCGTTGCTTGTACCCTTCTGCAGAACAGTAGCACCAGCAACTTCACCCAAATTGTCCTGTACATGACCCTTAACTGTGATGTTTTGGGCGAATGCAGAAACGGACATGAAGATTCCCACCAACAGAGCGAGAAGGAATCTGAAGTTTAACTTCTGTTTCATGATTTTTTGGTTAAGTTTTAAGTTTTAAGTTATTGATAATTTTGTTTGATTGTTCTAGATTTTCTAGGATTACTAGTTTTACTAGATTAACTAGTTTTACTAGAATTCCCAGTCCTTTACATTGCCTTCAAGCTAATAGCGAAGCCACCACCGCTGGCACTCTTAATCTTGAGCACACTCTTGCTTGTCACGGTCTGCTTTGTAATCTTATAGCTCTTTGGGTTCTTGTCCCATGAGGCATCCTTGCCATCAGCATAGATGGTAGCCTGATACTTCTTGCCTGGAGTGAGGAAGTCGAGCTTGAGGGTTGAGAGATGTCCATTCTCATCAACCGACGAACCTACGAACCAGTTCTCTGAGTTCTTGTCCTTACGGGCGATAGTGACATAGTCGCCTGGTTCTGCCTCAAGATATACCGACTTCTGCCAATCTACTGGCACATCCTTGATGAACTGGAAGGCATCCATGTGAGGCTTGTAGTTCTCGATGAGGTCGGCTGCCATCTGGAGAGGACTATATATAACAAGGTAAAGACCGAGCTGGCGGGCAATGGTTGAACGCACCTTACTTGTGTTGTCGGCTGCCACCTTCGAGAGGTCCATCTCAAAGATACCTGGAGTGTAGTCCATAGGACCACCAATCATACGAGTGAATGGGAGGATAGTAGTGTGGTTAACAGGATTGCCACCGAAGCTCTCGTACTCAGTACCACAAGCACTCTCATTACCAATCCAGTTAGGGTAAGTACGGCAGATACCTGTTGGGCGAGTTGCCTCATGCGCATTAACCATAATCTTATAGTCTGCTGCTTTTGTGATGCAACGGAGGTAGTGGTTATTGAGTGGCTGACTGTAGTGATGTTCACCGTAAGGCACGATGTCGCCCACATATCCACTCTTCACAGCTGGATAACCATTGTCAACCATGAACTGATATGCCATGTCGAGATGGCGGTCATAGTTGGCTGTTGAAGAAGATGTCTCGTGGTGCATAATCATCTTCACACCCTTCGATGCAGCATATTCGTGAATACCCTTAACATCGAAGTCTGGATAAGGTGTCACGAAGTCGAAGACATAATCCTTCTGGTGTCCGAACCAGTCTTCCCAACCTTCGTTCCAACCCTCTACAAGCACTGCATCAAATCCATGCTCTGCAGCGAAGTCGATGTATTCCTTTACATGGTCTGTTGTAGCACCATGACGACCATGAGGCTTTGCCTTCGAGTAGTCTGTCACACCGAGCTGGATGCTTGGGAAGTCGTCTGTGTATGACCAGTGTGTCTTGTTGGTAATCATCTCCCACCATACACCAACATACTTTGTTGGCTTAATCCAACTTGTATCATTAATCTTACAAGGTTCGTTGAGGTTGAGTGTGATGCGTGAAGCGAGGATGTCCTTACCCTTCTCGCCCACGATGACAGTACGCCAAGGTGAGTTCTGTGGAGTCTGGAGTCGTCCCTTATATCCTTGAGCATCAGGAGTGAGGTGGGATGTGAACACGAAATTCTTGTCGTCGAGTTCGAGGTGCATAGTAGAGTAGTTGATACATGCTGCCTCGTGGAGGTTGATGTAGAGTCCATCGGCTGTCTTCATCTGGAGTGCTGTCTGCACACAAGTAGGACCAGCAGGTGTCTGTGAAGAGTTGTCCTTGATGGCTGCCTTCATTCTGCCACGAATCTCGCTGAGCTTTGTGGTCTGCCATTCATATTCCTGAGTGTCGTAGTCGCCTGCAATCCAGAAGGCTGTATGGTCGCCTGTCATCTTGAACTCCGACTTCTCCTCTTCGATGATGAAGTAAGTGAGGTTCTTCTGTGAAGGGAACTCATAGCGGAAACCGAGTCCATCGTTGAAGAGTCGGAAACGGATGAGTATCTGTCTGTCGTTCTTCTTCTGGTCGAGGGTAACGGCGAGTTCGTTGTAGTGATTGCGTATCTCGCTTTCCTCGCCCCACACTGGCTTCCATGTCTCGTCGAAGGTGCTTGTCTGAACCTTTGCAACAGAGAAACCTGTTGTCATGTCAGCCTTGCGAACCACTTCGGCTGATGGAGTGAACTGCTTATAGTCAAAGTCCTTTGCCTTGTTTGGATTCTCCTTCACAAGCTGCAGACCGAGGTGACTATCACCAATCACAGTCTTATTCTTATAAGTAAGGTTGTAGGTTGGTCTTCCTTCTCCATCAACGCTGAAGTTCATTTCGAGTTTACCATCCGGCGAAGTGAGCTTCTGAGCTGATGCCGACAGCGAAGCCAACAGAATAGATAAGGTTAAGATTAGTTTATGCATGATAAATAAAATTGGTCAGTTGTGCAAATATACAACTTTTTAATTATTTAATTAAACTTTTTTGTTTTTATACTACTTTTAGACCTAAAATTAGAACTCAAGTACGAGTATTCCTCGTTTTTCGATGTTCAATTTGCCATTCAAAGCAACAGTCTTGCCACTGATGATGTCCTTAGCCTGTGCCTTTGGAAGCACCTCAGCGTATGGAGCGAGGTCGATGGTCTGCTCCTTGCTTGTACCGTTCATCATCACGGTTACGGTCTTTCCATCCTTCTGTCGAGCATAGACATACACACCATTGCGAATGCAGAAATGGGTGAGTTTGCCGAATGCTACGGTCTCGTTGCCCTTGCGCCAGTTGAGGAGTTTCTTTGTGAAGTCGAAGTATTCGTTCTGGAGTGCAGTACGACCTTCCTTTGTGAAGGCGTTGTTCTTATCGCCCTTCCATCCACCAGGGAAGTTCTGGCGGAGCGCACCGTCGTTCACACTCTTATTAGCATACATACCAATCTCATCACCGTAGTAGAGCTGTGGAATGCCACGAAGGGTGAGCAGGAGTGTGAGTGCCTGCTTGTAGCGAGTCACATCCTTTGCCTTCTCTTCTGTAGGCTGGAAACGATTGGTATCGTGGTTCGCGAGGAAGGTGAGGAGATTATCGGTGTTTGCATACACGATGTCCTGGCTCAAGTAAGCATACAGCTTTGCAAAACCGTAGTCCCACTCGTCTGTCTCTTCATCCACCACACTTGTGAGCAAGTACATGAGCGGGAAGTCCATCACGGTTTTTAGTTCGCTATTGAGAGGGGCAGCAAGACGGCTGTCCTTCTGCCAATAGCTCACTCCAACATTATTATTAATCCATGTTTCTCCAACAATATTAAATCCTGGATATTGGTCCTCCACCTCCAGGCACCAACGCTTCATCATGTCGAAGTCGTTGTATGGATATGTGTCCTGGCGGAAACCATCCACTCTGGCATATTCTATCCACCAGAGACTTGCCTGGATGAGGTAGTCAGCCACGAGTTTGTTCTTTCCGTTGAGGTCTGGCATCGACTCCACGAACCAACCATCGATGGTGAGTTTGCGGTCGAGTGCTGATGTGTGTGGATCGGCAGGCGCTCCTGTCTTGTAAGTGGTCTGCGTGAACTTGCTGTCGTAGTTGAACCAGTCATCTGCTGGTCTATCTACAAACAGGAAGTTCTCCGCACCACAGTGATTGAAAACAATGTCTTTAATGACCTTAATACCTAAATTGTGAGATTTATTTATAAAGTTTCTGTAGTCTTCATTTGTACCATAACGAGGGTCGGTCTGGTAGTAGTTTGTGATGGCATAACCATGATAACTCTGATTACCCATATCATTGACAAGTGTTGGAGTAGGCCAGATGGCTGTCACACCAAGTTCGGCGAGATAGTCGAGATGCTCAGTCATACCCTTCAAGTCGCCACCATGTCGCGACATATCTTCCTGGTTCCATGTGTTTTCCTTCATGCCCTTATACATCTGTGCCTTCTCCTTGTCGGTAGTGGCAGATGCAAAACGGTCTGGCATCAAGAGATATACAACATCACTCGCATCAAAACTGTTGACCTTGCGATGCGAGAGTTCCTGAAGTTCGTATGGAAGTGTCTTGACAATCTTCTTTCCGTTCTTCAACAGAATCTGGAACTTCTGTGCTGGCGCATCCTTTGTGTCAACATATAATATAAGGTAGTTCTTATTCTCAAATCTTACCACCTTCTTCATTTCTATGTTCTGCGCTCCCTTCAGTTCAACGCTGAGGTCACCAAGCCCGGTGCCATGAATGAGGATTTGCAGTTCGGTGTTCTTCATGCCAGCCCACCAGTTGAGTGGATGCACATGCTCTACCGTTGTCTTGTTCTGGTTGGCAGCCTTACTGCACAGACCAAAGAAAGAAAAAAGTCCTGATAAAATCATAAGAAAAAGTGTTGTTCGTTTCATAACTTGATTGGTTAAGTTTAGGCGAATAATTGATAATTCTGCTGCAAAGTTATTACAATTTATAAAATAAAAAAGGGATTATAAAAAAAATATAAATTAGTATAAACATCAAACTACTGATAATCAATAGCATCACTATTTTGCATATACCTAAAAAAGTAAACGCAATAACAAAGATTTTAGTGATAAAATTTGCAAAATATAGAGATATTATGTACATTTGCACCCTCGAAACCAAACAATCATCCCTCAACATAATAACTACATGAACCGACTTATACTATCTATAACACTACTGCTCACAGCAACCCTTTCTTACGCCCAGAAACTGGAAGATGTGCTATCCGAACTTGACAATGTCATAGAGCATAAACAGGACTACCGCAGCACCCGACAGAAGAAGATAGACGAACTGAAAGAGCAGTTCGACAACTCTGCCACAGATGAGCAGCGTTCACAACTGGCATACCAACTCTACCTGCAGTACTCGCACTACAAGGCAGACTCTGCCCTCTTCTTTCTCGATGCAGAAGCATCGTGCAACAACATCAAGGAGAACACCAAACTGCTCACGCAAAACCACATAAACAAGGCTGAGGTTTTTGCCATCATCGGAGCCTACGACACAGCAGAACAGTACATCAACATGGCTTGCGCTACGGCACACACCGACAACACGCTTCTCACTCGCTACTACCATGTGTGTCGCACTCTCTACGGCTGGAAGGCAAACTACATGCAACGAGTGGAACAGACTGCACAAGAACTCCTTACCACCACTCAGCAATATCGCGATTCTATCATTGCTGTGGAGGCTAATCCTCTCAGCAGGGCTGTGGTTATAGCAGACAACTATATACAGAAAGGAAATAGTAACCAAGCTTCTATCACTCTGAGCAAATTATCGTTAGAAGACAACCAAGAAGACCAACAACTTGCTTATATTCAATACATAAAGTCGGAGGTGGCACGATTGCAGGGCAACACCACAGAACAGATGGTTCAGCTCGCCTTGACAGCCCAAAACGATATACGACGAGGTGTAACCGAATACTCTGCTCTTCAGGAACTTGCCAACCTTTTGTTTGAGAAGGGCGACCTTGTGCGAGCATACAACTACCTACTTTGTGCTATGGAAGATGCTTCGACATGTAATGCACGACTTCGCTCTGTGGAGATTTCAAACATCTACCCTATCATCGAGAAGGCATACGAGGAACACACGAAAGCCACCCAGAACAGAGTGCGTATCCTGTTGGCAGGACTGAGTATTCTTGCTATACTACTTATATGTGGTCTCATCTTCCTAAGACATGAGATGCGAAAACTATCAGCAGCCCGCAGTTTGTTGGGAGAGAAGAACATACAACTCAACGAAACGAACTCGCAGCTCCTCCAGATGGACCATATCAAAGAGGAATACATTGCCATCTATCTCGGTAAATGTCGCCACTACATCGACTCGCTTGAGGAGTTCCGTCGCCACCTGCTGAAGTTAGCGAAGAACAACCAGCACACCGAACTTATGAAGACATTGAAGGACGACTCACTCATGGAGAAGGACCAGGAACAGTTCTACTCTGACTTCGACAACGCCTTCCTCGACATCCACCCTAACTTTGTGGATAAGTTCAACGAACTGCTTCGACCAGAAGAACGCATCTTCCCAAAGAAAGGCGAACGACTTACAACCGAACTACGTATCTTTGCCCTCATCCGACTTGGAGTAAAGGACACTGCCGAAATAGCTCATTTCTTGAACTACTCCATGCCTACCATCTACAATTACCGTTCAAGAGTGAAGGCAAAATCCATCTACAACAAGGACGAATTTGATAAAAAATTGGACGAATTGTAAAATTGTTAATTTTTTTGTTAAGTTTTTTTAAAAAAGTTAACCTACCTAACAAACTACTTTTCAATTATTTAGAAGCAAAAAGTGAGAAAAACTAACTTTTTGCTTCTATAACCTATTCCTGTGTGTGTGTGAAAAATAAATAAGATATTTAAAATAAATAAACGCATATGCATATGTTTAAAGTTTCGGAAGCAAAAACTTAATTTCCTAACCAAACGAACCTATCAAATTGAATTACAACTCGTTACATAGGTTAGTTTTTTCACAAAAAGTTAACCAAAAAACTAACCACCCGCCTAATTTTCTGCAAATTTATTGACATAAAGAAAGGCTTAACACTTTGTTTTACAGCAAAACACAAGGTCTTAGAAAAATTAACTTCTGCAAGTATCAAACCAAACTACCGCAAGAATGAGGCAACTCTTCCGCAAGAATGAGGTCAAACTACCGCAAGATTGAGGTAGTTTTTGCGGAAGACTTCATCAAATATTCAAGTATTAGGAATTTTATTCCTAAAATATTTGATTATATGCTCAAAAGGTTGTATCTTTGCACTCAAATAGTAAAAACATTAAAATTTTCAATTTCCATGATTAAGAAAACATTTCTCATACTCGCATTCCTTTGTTCAATGGTTGTTTCTGCCCAGACAGTGATAGGTGGAGACCTTTCTCTACTTCCTGCATACGAGGAGGCCGGGACAAAGCACCTCGATGCTTCCGGCAAGGCGATTGGGGATGTGATGAAGTTCCTCAACGAGAAGACCGGCATGAACTGCATTCGTGTACGACTCTTTGTGACACCAAACAGCAAGAACGACCCAGCCGTGTGTCAGGACCTCAACTATGTGAAGAAGTTCGGAAAGCGCATCAAGACTGCAGGTCTTCAGTTCATGCTCGACTTCCACTACTCAGACACGTGGGCAGACCCAAGCACTCAGTCCATCCCTTCTACCTGGAGCAAGGACACAAGCAACGAAACACTTACCGACTCTGTGTATTCATATACCAAGCGTTGCCTCGAATATCTCAAGGAGAACGGTGCCACTCCAGACTACATCCAGATTGGCAACGAGGTTTCTTATGGTATGCTCTGGCGAAACAACAACGACAAATGTTATACCACAACAAACCAGACTGCTTCATCTGCTCCTTGGACCCGCCTCTGCAATTTCCTCAATGCCGGTGCAAAGGCAGTTCGTGAGGTCACTCCACAGGCTAAGATTGTCATCCACACCGAGCGTTCGGGCAATGCGGACCAGACAAAGAAGTTCTATCAGTTCCTTAATCAGAACAAGGTGGATTACGACATAATAGGTCTTTCGTACTACCCTTTCTGGCACGGCTACCTCACAGACCTCGCCAAGACTCTCAACTCATTGCAAAGTACATTCCCAGATACACCTGTGCAGATTGTAGAGACTGCTTACTACCACAACTACTTCCCTGGTGATGCAACATACAACACAACTGGTACTTGGGCAGCATCAGCAAATGGACAGGCGAAGTACATCAAGGACCTCGTAGCCGAAGTGATGAAGCATCCGAATGTGAACGGCATCTATTACTGGTGTCCTGAGGAGGCTGGTAATGGCAAGAACAAGAAGGTGATGAACAGTTGGATGAATCGTGGCTTCTGGTGGGAAGATAGTCAGTGGCCCGTCACTGAGGCAATGGATGCGTTCAAGACATACATGACAACTGGCATTGAAAGCATCACTTCACATCCTACCGCCAACAACTCCGCCGTCTATACCCTTTCAGGTCAGCGTGTTAACAGCATGTCGGGCAAGGGCATATATATCAAGAACGGAAAGAAATACATCAAATAATATAAGTTATTTTAATCAAGGAAGTATAAATGAATCTTAAAACCTCTTTACTGACAATGGGAGTAGCAGCAGCTATGGCATCATGCACTACGGAGTCGATTGACAACAAGGTGGATGCACTCTACGACAAGATGAGCCAAGAGGAGCGTATCGCTCAACTTCATGGCATATACATGACTCAGTTCTTCGACGAGAACGGAAAACTCGACACCAAGAAGTGTGAGGAACTCATACCCAATGGTATTGGACACTTCTCACAGTTTGCCCTTAATGTGCGCAAGACTCCAGACGAACTTCGTGACATGGTGGCACAGATGCAGGACTGGCTCATTCACAACACACCAAACGGCATCCCTGCCCTCTTCCACGAGGAGGTACTCAGTGGTGTGAATGGTTATGATGCAACGGTTTATCCTCAGCAGATTGGTCTCGCTTGTTCGTTCAACACCGAATTGGCGGAAGAGAAGACATACCAGACAGCCACAGCACTCAGACAGATGGGTGGTTTCATGGCACTTTCACCTATGGTGGATGTGGTACGCGACCCATCATTCAACCGACTTGAAGAGTCGTATGGTGAGGACGGATACCTCTCAGCATCCTTCGGATGTGCATTTGTCAAGGGACTGCAGCACGGCGACCTTCGTGAAGGTGTGGCAGCATGTACTAAGCACTTCCTCGGTTATGGTGGTGGTGGCGATGCTAACAAGAAGGAACTCATGGAGGAGATTCTCCTTCCTCACGAGACTATCATCCGCACTATTGGAAGTAAGGTTGTAATGACTGGTTATCACTCAGTTGATGGCATTCATTGCGTTGCAAACCGCCAGCTTCAGCAGGAGATTCTTCGTGACTATCTTGGTTTTGATGGCATCATGGTCAGCGACTATGGTTCGATAGAGCAGATTGATGATAACCTCTCGGATGTGGAACGTGCAGCAGCAGCCATGAACGCTGGCAACGATGTTGACTTCCCAGAGGGCAACAGCTACAAACATCTTCAGGAGGCAATCGACAAGGGACTCGTGTCACAGGAGACATTCGAAACTGCCGTGAAGCGTGTGCTGAAGTTCAAGGCTGAACTTGGTTTGCTCGACAAGAACCCAAAACTTTATGCTGAAGGACATATCGAGTTTGACACTCCAGCAGAACGCGAAACAGCATACAAACTTGCTACTCAGTCTGTTGTTCTTCTCCAGAACAATGGCATCCTCCCTCTCAAGGACACAAAGAACATCGCCATCACAGGTCCTAACGCAAACAGCATGTGGGCAATGCTCGGTGACTATACTTATCAGTCTATGCGCTACTTCTGGAAGTCATCTATCGAGGACGACATGCACCCACGCATCGTGAACCTCAAGGATGGTATGCAGAGCCGTCTGCCAAAGGGCTGGACACTCAACTACTCTCGTGGTTGTGACTGGACTGAAGAGGTCGAGACTGTGGTAGATCAGAGCGGTGACCCTCGTGTGGCATACCTCGTACAGATTCAGAACCGCATGATTGACAGCGGTGAAGAGGCAAACATGGAAGAGGCTGTAAAGATGGCTGCACAGAACGATGTCATCATCGCAGCTGTTGGTGAGAACGCCATTCTCTGTGGTGAGAACCGTGACCGCAAGCACCTCCGCCTTCCTGGTCGTCAGGAGGAATTTGTTGAGCGACTCATCGCAACTGGCAAGCCTGTAGTGCTTGTTGTGTTTGGTGGTCGAGCTCAGGTTATCAAGGGACTTGCAGAGAAGTGCGCAGCAGTCATCCAGGCTTGGTATCCAGGCGAAGAAGGTGGTAACGCACTTGCTGACATCATCTATGGAAATGTAAGTCCTTCGGGCAAGCTCAGCGTTAGTTATCCTGCAGAAGAGATTCACGGTCCTGTATGCTACAACTACGGAAACACTGAGGACCCACGCATCGCATATCCTTTCGGTTATGGTCTCTCATACACTACTTTTGAGTACTCAAACATGAAACTTGATGAATCAGCTGCTACTGATGCAGAATCATTCAATGTTTGTGTTGACATAAAGAACACAGGTGATGCTGAAGCAGATGAAATCGTTCAGTTCTATGTCTCTCCTATCGAGCGTTCCGCAAAACTCAAACCTATTCAACTTCAAGGCTTCAAGCGTGTTTCACTCAAGCCAGGCGAAACAAAGACTATCTCTCTCAATATGTCGCCACAACAGCTTGGCTACTACATCATGGGCGAATGGGCTGTTGATCCAGGCAGATACATGATTCGTATCGGTGCTTCATCGGCTGACATCAGACAGGAAGCAGAAATCAACCTTACTGGAGAACAGTATAAGTTGCCAATACGAAGCAAGTATTTCTCAGAAAGCTTGTAGCTTTCTGAAGTGAAAAGTGAAGAGTGAAGAGTGAAAAATTTGCTACCGCCTTGATGCAAGAGGTGTTTCAATTTTGCAGAATAGACAATTGGACATTCTCTTCCGGTAGGAAATTTTTCACTCTTCACTCTTCACTTTTCACTTAGCAAAAGCTTAATAAAGGCTTTTGCTATAATCAAAAACTAACTCAGCGTCCTTCAATCGTGGATGATGTGCATCCTTCTCCGAAAGAATGCGATTCTCATTTGGCACCTGCCAATCTATTCCAAGATCTGGGTCGTCCCAAGCAATAGCACCTTCATTCTGTGGAGCATAGTAGTTATCGCATTTGTACTGGAAGACAGCCTCTTCACTCAATACCGCAAAGCCATGTGCAAAGCCGCGTGGCACGAAGAACTGGCGATGGTTCTCGGCTGTGAGCAAACAACTAACATGCTTTCCGAAGGTAGGACTACCCTTGCGAATATCAACGGCAACATCAAGAACAGCACCCTTCACCACACGCACAAGTTTAGACTGTGTGAATGGTGGCTTCTGGTAGTGGAGTCCACGAACAACTCCAGCTACAGACATGCTCTCATTGTCCTGAACAAACTGAGTCTTGCACACCTTCTCTTCAAATTCACGCTGTGAAAAACTCTCAAAGAAATAGCCTCGTGCATCACCAAACAACTTAGGTTCGATGATCTTTACACCCTCTATTTCTGTGTCAATTACGTTAATCATAATGAAATTATGTGTTTAATTTTTTGCAAAGATACAAATAATTCCCGTTTTCTAATCACTAATTGCTAATTAATCCGTATCTTTGCACGAAATTATATAGAAATGTATGGCAAATAAAGTAGTAATATCAACAGATATAAATAAAAGCCTCACAGAAGCTGTTGGGGAAGTGAAACATGACAAACTCTTCGTTCTTGTAGATGAGACAACAAAGGAGCTGTGCCTTCCACTCGTGAAGGACATCCCTTGTCTTGCAGATGCAATCCTCATCACTATCGGAGCAACCGACACGCACAAGAACCTCGAAACAATAGCTCATGTTTGGACCGAAATGGGTAATGGCGGTGGCACTCGCCACTCACTCATGGTGAACCTCGGTGGTGGTATGGTGACAGACCTCGGTGGTTTTGCTGCATCTACATTCAAGCGTGGTATCAAATATATCAATATCCCAACTACCCTCCTCTCTATGGTGGATGCTTCGGTGGGTGGAAAGACAGGCATCAACTTCAATGGACTGAAGAATGAGATTGGTGTGTTCAACTCGCCTGAGACTGTTATCCTCGACACTGAGTTCCTCAAGACTCTCGACCACGAGAACATCTGTTCGGGATATGCCGAGATGTTGAAGCACGGACTTATCAGCAACGAGAAGAACTACGCAGAACTCCTTAACTTCGACCTCGACAATGTGGATTACAAGCATCTTGGCGAGATGGTGGGCACTTCGGTGGCAATCAAGGA
>CALBJW010000083.1 GCA_937893145.1 uncultured Prevotellaceae bacterium
GTCGCTGTAAGTGCCCTTGCCTGAGCCTGGAGCACCGAAGATAATGATATTCTTCATCTTTGTTTAGGTTGTTTAAGTTTTTTTCTAAAATAATATTATCTGTGTCTTATTTTGTTTCTTCTGATTAGTCGCATACAACATAAAGGTCCTTGTAGTTGCGACCTAAACCATCGTAATCAAGACCATATCCGAGTACGAAGAGGTTGTCAATCTCTATGGCACAGTACTTCACATCGAGTTCGACCTGAAGCTTCTCTGGTTTCATGAGCAATGTGCATATTTCCACACTCTTTGCTCCCTTAGCCTTGATTTGAGGAATGAGTTTTGACATTGTGATGCCTGTATCGACAATGTCTTCAACGATAATGATGTCACGACCACTGATATCGCCTGTCAAACCGATAAGTTCCTTAACCTTTCCTGTTGTCTGTGTTCCTTCGTAGCTTGAGAACTTTGCAAACTGAATTTCATGTTGGAAATTGAGATAACGAACAAGGTCTGCTGCGAACATGAATGAACCGTTGAGAATGCTTATGAGCAGAGGCTGTTTGTCTTCGTAATCTTTGTTTAGGATGTCGGCAAGTGCTGATATCTTCTGCTGAAGTACCTCGTTAGGAATAGATATTTCAAACTTCTTGTCTTTAACTTGTATCATTGTTGACGTTTTGTAAATTTGGGACAAAATTACTCAAAAAATCCCTATTTATCGTTCATTTTGCAGTGAAATTTAAGAAAAATACACCTCAAAAGTGCATTTTTGGGCGGTTTATGACATTTTTTATATAATGAATGACTATATTTGCATCATGAAGATATTAACAGGAACACAAATAAAGGCTATTGATGCCTATACGATAGAGCACGAGCCAATCAGTTCGATTGCCTTGATGGAACGTGCGGCAATGGCTATAGTCGAGAAGATAATGGCCCAGTGGGATGAGTCAACACCTGTCAAAATTTTTGCCGGTCCAGGCAATAATGGTGGTGATGCTCTTGCTATCGCTCGCCTCTTGTCGGAGCGTGGGTATAAGGTTTGGGCTTGCTTGTTCAATACTTCCGATAACCTCTCTCACGATTGCGAAGTCAATAAGGATAGGCTTGCTGAGATGCCTAATGTGGATTTCTATATTATCGAGAGCCAATTTACTCCTCCACAGCTTCAGCAAGGTGACCTTGTTATTGATGGATTGTTTGGCACGGGTGTCAACAAACCTCTCAATGGCGGCTTTGCTATGGTGGTGAAGTACATCAATGCTTCACCTGCAACTGTATTGTCAATCGACTGTCCGTCAGGTCTCATGTGTGATGATAACACGAATAATGTGATGAATCACATCGTGAGGGCTGATTACACTTGTACATTCCAGTATCCTAAGCTTTCTTTCATATTCCCAGAGAATGCAATGTTCTTGGGCAAGTGGGAGGTGCTTGATATCGGTCTTATTGACCCACAGAATGATGACACTGAGACTCCATATCATATTGTAGAGCTTGCTGACATTCAAAATATGCTCAAGGACCGTTCTAAGTTTGCCCATAAGGGTAATATGGGACATGCAGTTCTTGTGGCAGGAAAGAAGAACATGGCTGGTGCTGCTATTCTTGCCGGTCGAGCATGTTTGCGTGGTGGTGTTGGAAAACTTTCTATTCACACTCCTGAGGCAAACGTACTTCCTTTGCAGATTGCTGTACCCGAGGCAGTTCTCGATGTTGAGAGCGGAAACTATTTCAGTTCTACATTCGACATAACTGATTACGATGCTATGGCAATAGGTCCTGGCATAGGTACTGAAAGTGAGACTGCTCAAGCATTCATCGAACAGATAAGCCTTTCAAAACTTCCTCTCGTTCTCGATGCAGACGCTCTAAATATTCTTGGTAGTCATCGTGGATGGATTAACCAGTTGCCTCGTCACTCAATTCTTACTCCGCACAAGAAGGAGCTCTTCGGTCTTATCAGCATCACTCGTAATTCTTATGAGGAATTGGAACGAACTCGCGAACTTGCTGTTCGTCAGCAGATATACATCGTAATCAAGGGTGCAAATTCTGCAGTATGTTTGCCTGATGGTTCTGTTTACTTTAATTGCACAGGCAATCCGGGTATGGCAACTGCGGGTAGTGGTGATGTGCTTACGGGACTCATCCTTGCTTTGTTGGCTCAGGATTACAAGTCAGACGTTGCTGTTCGCCTTGGTGTGTATCTTCATGGTCTTGCTGGTGATTTGGCTGCAGAAGAGAAGGGACATGAAGGACTTATTGCAAGTGATATCATTGAATATCTTCCAAAGGCATTTGTTAAGATTAGAAATAAAAGAAGTAAGTAGAATATGAATTTCAATAAACTCCTTAACATATTATTTTTTTCTTTACCACTTACAGTAAACGCACAAACTCAGGTCACAGAATACAATTCCTCTGTGACTGCACAAGGTGCCGTTTATTCGTTGCCTGCAACAGCACTCAATGTTGATGTGAAGGCAATAAAGACTACATATACTCCAGGTGAATTTGCTCGTTATGCTGAACGTTATCTGCATGTTCAGGGTGTGAAGCGTGAACCAGAACAGAATTGGGAGATATGTGAGTTGCAGATTACTCCAATAGGTGTTCCTGATTCCCTGAAGATGTACACAATCAAGCATAAGGACAAGTCTTCTGCTTGTAATGTTCAGTTGACAGATAGGGGTGTGTTGGCAGCGATCAACACAGAACAGGAACTCAACGATGTAGAACTCCCTAAGGGGTCACGAACTCATCATGCTCGTGATGGTAAGCGATATCTGACAGGTGAAATGCTTGAAGCTGCATCGACAGCTAAGATTGCAGAGCTTGTGGCACATGAGATTTTTGATATTCGTGACAGCAAGAATGCCATCAGACGTGGACAGGTAGATTCGATGCCAAAGGATGGTGCTTCACTTCGTATCGTTCTTGATGACCTCGATGCACAGGAGGAAGCTCTCATGCAGTTGTTTGTAGGATATACTGATACAACTGTTGTGTATGAACGCTATGAGGTTCTTCCAAAGGAGGACGTGAAGAATGAAGTGCTTTTCCGTTTCTCAACAAAACTTGGTTTCGTAGATGCTGATGACCTCGCTGGTGCACCTTATTATATTAGTGTGACAGACAAGCATTCGACTTCAATACCTAACGAGAAGGATGCCTTGAAGCGTAAGATTACAGGAGTGGTTTACAATGTTCCTGGAACTGCAAGAGTTACTTTAAGAAACATGACCACTACACTGTACGACAAAGACTTACAGTTTGGTCAGTTTGGAACAGTTGACATGCTTAATAATGCCCTCTTTAATAAGGATGCTGCAACAAAGGTACTTATTAATCCAGTGACTGGTGCTTTGCTCAAGGTTGACAATAATTGACATATTTCATGACATTCATTTATTAATCTAAATAACAATAATCATTATGAAAAAGTATTTAGCAGAAATGGTGGGAACAGCTGTTCTCGTACTCATGGGTTGCGGTGTAGCCGTAAGTCTTAATTGTTCTTCTAATTGTGTTGAAACTGTTAACGCAGCTTCGGTAATCGGTACTTCTTTTGCTTTTGGTCTTGCAGTTGTTGCAATGGCTTATACTATTGGTGGCATTTCGGGTTGTCACATCAATCCTGCCATCACTCTCGGTTGCTTGCTCACAAAGCGTATTAGTGCTAAGGATGCTGCATTCTATATGCTCTTTCAGGTAATAGGTGCATTCATTGGTTCTGCAATTCTTTTTGCACTCACTCAGAATTCGGAACTTGTTGGTACAGGTGCTAATGCTTGTCAGGAAGGCGTCTCTATCGCTGGTGGTGTGATTGCAGAGGTTGTGTTCACTTGTGTATTTGTATTGGTTGTTCTTGGTACAACAGACTCTAAGAAGGGTGCTGGCAACTTCGCTGGACTCGCAATCGGTCTTTCGCTTGTGCTTGTTCATCTTGTTTGCATCCGTTACACAGGTACATCTGTAAACCCAGCTCGTTCTATTGCTCCTGCAATCTTCCAGGGTGGTGATGCTCTTGCTCAGCTTCCTATCTTCATCTTTGCTCCATTTGCAGGTGCTGCTCTTGCTGCTGGCATTTGGAAGATTATCGGTGAGGAAAAGTAATAAAATATGTTATATTTTTGTTAAATAGCATACTAAAACAATAAATTATTGCGTTTCTTTAATTAGCGTGTGAAGAAAAATATGTATCTTTGCACGCTAATTATAGTTTTTGTATGAGACAATTAAAGATTACAAAGAGTATCACGAACCGTGAAAGTGCTTCACTTGATAAGTATTTGCAGGAAATCGGTCGTGAAGACTTGATCACAGTTGAGGAAGAAGTTGAACTTGCAGCAAAGATTCGCAAGGGCGGTCCTGAAGGTCGTCGCGCACTCGAAAAACTGACAAGAGCAAATCTTCGTTTCGTCGTTTCTGTAGCAAAACAATACCAGAATCAGGGCTTGAGTTTGCCAGACCTCATCAATGAGGGTAATCTGGGCCTTATAAAGGCAGCCGAGAAATTTGATGAAACACGAGGATTTAAGTTCATCTCCTACGCAGTGTGGTGGATTCGTCAAAGCATCCTCCAGGCACTCGCAGAGCAGAGCCGTATTGTTCGTCTTCCACTCAATCAGGTAGGTTCTCTTAACAAAATCAGTAAGGCATTCTCAAAGTTTGAACAGGAGAATGAACGTCGTCCTTCACCAGAAGAACTTGCAGAAGAACTTGAACTCCCTGTTGACAAAGTTGCTGATACAATGAAGGTCAGCGGTCGTCACGTATCTGTTGACGCTCCATTCGTTGAAGGTGAGGATAACAGTCTTCTCGATGTACTTGTTAATGATGATTCTCCACTTGCTGATAGAGGTCTCGTAAATGAATCACTTGCTAAAGAGATAGATCGCGCACTTGACACACTTTCAACTCGCGAAAAGGAGATTATTAAGATGTTCTTTGGTATTGGTGACTCTGAAAAGACCCTCGAAGAGATCGGTGATCGATTCAATCTTACTCGTGAACGTGTTCGCCAGATTAAGGAAAAGGCAATTCGTCGCTTGCGTGCAAGTTCTCGTAGTAAATTGCTCAAGACTTATCTTGGATAAGCATAGCAGAGTTAACTCGGGGGATTACTTTTGGGGTATCCCCCGTTTAAGTTTTTAAAGTATTGTTTTTAACGAAATAAACCTATTTGACTTTTGATAATGAGAAAATTCATCATTCCATTATTGTTATCATTCGTAACTCTCACATTGTCTGCACAGACAGAAGATAAGGCTGAAGAGAAACAACTCACTCCAAAAGAGCAGAAGGCTGCAAAGAAAGCTGCTGCAAAACAGGAGAAGATTCTTGCTGCTAATCAAAAGAAAGAAGCAAAAGAAGCTGCTAAGAAAGCACTTCAAGAGGCTGCATACGGAAAGACTGATGGTCATGTATATGTTTATGCATGTGCATCTGAGTTTGGTGATAGCATCGTTTATATTTCAGAAATAGAAAAGGTTGATAGCATGTCTTTGGTGTATAAGACAAAGTTCCTGCCATATCGTTCCGATTTTTCTCAGCAGTTTAAGGACTATCTTGAACAGGGACCTCAGAAAGCAACAAACCAGACCGTTGCTGTATATTTCTCCTTGAAGAAGAACAGTCTTGCCAAGACTCTTGCCAATATGAAGAAGCGCTATCTTAAGAAGGGCGAAAAGAGCATCATGCAAGTCAAGGAACAAGATTTTAAGTTTGTGCATCCACTTGACTATTCAGGATTTGTTTCAAAGTAAAATAAATTTATATGAAGTTGTGTAAAGCTATCATATTATTCTGCATATTGTGTTTGTCTTTAACTTCATGCCATAATGAAAAAGACGATTCTGAAACTCGAAAGGGTTCTCGTGTCGTTCTTGTTTATATGGTGTCGGAGAATTCGCTTGTTGGATATGACAATCAAGATATTGCCGAAATGCTTAGGGGAATAAGTAGGATACCAGATGGAGATAAGTTGCTGTTGTACGTTGATAGTAATGAGCTCCCTGCGATTTATTGCTTGAATAATAAGACGAATGCAACCCAACTTAGCGAACTCACACCTGAGTTTGTCTATAGCGAAGAGAGAAATTCTTGTTCAGAAGAGCAGATGTCTGATGTTCTTTCATACGTTCAAACTCATCATCGTGCAGAGTCTTATGGCATTGTACTTTGGTCTCATGGGTCTGGTTGGTTGCCTCCATTTTCAAATTATGAAGATTATAATTTCGTTCGTCGCCGTAGTTTTGGCATTGATAATGGTAAAAATACGAACATAAATTCAGGGTATAGCATGTCCATCTCTAAGCTCCATAATGCCCTTAAGTCAATGGGGAAGAAATTTGATTATGTAATGTTTGATGCGTGCTTTATGCAAGGAATAGAAGTGGTGTATGAACTCCGTGATGTTGCTAATTACATTATATCATCACCTGCGGAGATTCCTGCTGAAGGTGCTGTCTATAATCAAATTCTTCTAAGTTTATTTGATAAGGAAAATTTTGCAAGAAGTATTTCAGAGAGTTATGTGCAGTCTTATAGAGTAAATTCTTCCTATGGAGCTTTAGTCTCTACTGTAGATTGCAAACAACTTGATGCGTTAGCGAAGGTATCAGCATCTTTGGTGGCTCAGTACAAGGATAATTTCTTGAATGCTGATTATTCAGATGTCCTCAAATATTTTACTTATGCATGGCGCAACATGAGTATTAGTCCGGATATGTTTGATATGGGCGGAGTGTTCAAAACGGCACTTCCTGCGGACAAATACGTAGAGTGGAAGAAAGCATTCGACAAAGCTGTCCCTTATAGTTTTGCTACAACTCGTTGGTACAGTGATTATATGCGAGGATATATTCATGTAGATGAGGATATGTTTAGCGGCTTAAATATGTGTGTTCCATTATCTAAGTACTCTAATGATATATATGCAGCTGATAATGGAATATTCATAAATGCTTTCTATCAGTCGCAATGGGCTAAGGCTGTATGGGCTTCTGATGCTAAAAATAATTGATATTTAAATTCGAAATAATGAAAACTATTTTTTATACTGTTGCACACCATACATATAAGGTAATCTTCGCTGATGATGTTAATGATGAATCATTGCTTCCTTCAAGCGAAGTTTTCCGTGTAGATGAGGAATCTGTAAAGGATGAACCTATTCTTTTTACTCTTATGGTTGACGACAAGTTCCGTCCAGCAAAGAAAGGGGAGGAGATTGGACAATTTGATTGTGGAGGTTGCAACCACGGCGTTTATCAGCTTGAAGATGGTACATACCAGATTCTTGTGAGTGATGAACTAAAACGTCAGGCTTGTCTTCTTGAGGCTTCATCTGACTTCTCAACAGCGCGTGTCGCTCTCAATGGCAACTTCTCTATGCGTACGTTCGGATTGAATAATGCACTTATGATGATGTTTGCTTTTGCTGCATCTGACAAGAAGACACTTCTCATGCATGCTTCTGTAATCCGCAAAGAAGGCAAGGGCTACCTTTGTCTTGGTGTGAGTGGTACTGGCAAGAGTACACATACGAGCAACTGGCTTAAATATATTCCTGAAACCGACCTCATGAATGATGACAATCCTGTTGTCCGTGTCGTGGATGGTGTTGCTACAGTCTATGGTTCGCCATGGAGTGGTAAGACTCCATGCTATCGCAATGTAGAAGCACCTATTGGTGGTTTCCTTCAGCTTAAGCAAGCGCCTTTCAACAAGATACGTCGCCAATCAGTCATTGAGTCTTTTGCATCTCTCCTTCCTTCATGTTCTGTTATGAAGTGGGATCGACGTGATTACGTTGGATGTTGCGATACTGTTCAGGCGATTATTGAAACTGTACCAACATATTTTATGGAGAACCTTCCAAATGAGGATGCAGTTCAGATGAGTTATAGAGCAATGCATCTCCACGAGATGGCTGGGTAAAATATAAATGTCTGTACTGTTATGGATAAGATATTTCTTCAGAATAGTATATTTCTTCCACAGGTGTCATCACTCTTGAAGGAGGGAAAGACAGTAACTCTCCGTGCTCGTGGATTCAGTATGCGTCCGTTCATAGAACATGATAGAGATGATCTCGTATTTGCTTATACTGATTCAAGTAATATTAAAGTTAGAGATGTAGTCTTGGCAGAAATATCAGAAGGACATTTCGTGTGCCACCGTGTTGATAAGATAGAAGGGGAAAAGGTTACTCTGCGTGGTGATGGAAATGTTGTAGGAACGGAACAATGTACTTTAGCTGATGTAAGAGGTAAACTCATACAAGTGGGACGACTTGGCAAAACATGGAATCTTGAGGAGTCATGCTTCTGGAAAGTGTATTCGCGTATTTGGCCATCACTTCTTCCTATACGTAGATATCTCCTCGTGCTTAATCGAATAATCTTCCTCCATGAACGTCCTGCTCGCCTCAAGTTCTGGAAGATGTAGATTTTATTTATTACACTCAATAATAACAATTAAAAATATAAAACTAAAGATATGAGAATTAAGAACGGTTATGAACTTCGCAACATTTGTGGCGAGAACATTATTATCTCCTATGGAAAGGAGAATATCAATTTCACAAAGGTAATTACTCTCAACGAATCTGCATCATGCATTTGGCACAAGGTAATTGGCACAGATTTTACTGTCGCTGATGGTGTTAAGGCACTTATGGATGAATATGAAGTAGATGAAGCACAGGCTGCTGCAGATGTTGAGAAACTCTATAAAACTTGGGTAGAAGCAGGTCTTGCTGTTGAGTAATCATGGCAAAGGTGCAGATTGATCCAACATGGCAGGTTGAACTTCAAGAAGAGTTTGACAAACCATATTTCGAGCAGCTAATTCAATATGTTCGTTCGGAGTATGCGCATAGCACTTGCTATCCTCCAGGCAAACTCATTTTCAATGCATTTAACCAATGTCCATTACCAAATGTCAAGGTTGTGCTAATTGGTCAAGATCCATATCACGAACTAGGACAAGCACATGGATTGTGTTTTTCTGTTAATGATGGCATCCAATTCCCTCCATCACTCCGCAATATCTTTGTTGAGATACAGTCGGATTTAGGGAAACCAATACCAACAACAGGCAATCTTACTCGTTGGGCACAGCAAGGAGTGCTTCTTCTTAATGCAACATTGACAGTTCGTGAACATGCAGCAGGTTCGCATCAAAAGCGTGGCTGGGAAACATTTACAGACTCTGTAATCAAACATATCTCTGACAGATGCGACCATGTTGTATTTATACTTTGGGGATCTTATGCTCAGGGTAAGAGTTCATTGATTGATACATCAAAACATGCAATTCTAAAGTCTGCACATCCATCACCTCTCTCTGCCTATAGAGGATTCTTTGGAAATCATCATTTCTCCCTTACTAACTTTTATCTCAAGAAGTGGGGAATGACAGAGATTGATTGGTAATAGTAAAACCTTATAAACTCTTGCGGTCGAATAGATCAATTCCACCGCAAGAATTACATTATACGACCGGTAGTTTTTTACAAATCTATCGGTCGTGTCTTTTTGTATTTGTTGAATGGTATTTTTCAAAAAAAGAAGATGCACTAACATCATGTTAATGCATCTTCAAATTGTTTATTGTGTAAGATGGATTATTCTGCAGAATAGTCAATCTTGCTCATGCGTACGTATGTTGCATAGCGGTGCTGTGCAGCCTTCTTAGCAGCATCGAAGAGTTCCTGAGCCTCTGCTGGCTTAACCTTCTTGAGTGAGAGGTAACGAACCTCACCATCAAGGAATGCCTGGAAGTTATCCCAGTTAGGTGCCTTAGAGTCGAGCTGGAATGGATTCTTGCCCTGCTCAGCGAGACGTGGGTCGAAGCGCCAGAGGTGCCAGTAACCGCACTCAACAGCCTTAGCTTCCTCAGCCTGGCTCTTACCCATACCGCCCTTAGCCTTAAGACCGTGGTTGATACATGGAGCGTATGCGATAACGAGTGATGGACCTGGATAAGCTTCTGCTTCGCGGAGAGCCTTGAGACACTGTGCGTTGTCTGCACCCATTGCAATCTGAGCTACATATACACAACCGTATGTTGACTGCATGAGACCGAGGTCCTTCTTTGTGATGCGCTTACCACCAGCAGCGAACTGAGCAATAGCACCGATTGGAGTAGCCTTTGAAGACTGACCACCAGTGTTAGAGTAAACCTCAGTATCGATAACGAAGATGTTGATATCCTCACCTGATGCGAGAGCGTGGTCAAGACCACCGTAACCGATATCGTAAGAAGCACCGTCACCACCGATGATCCACTGGCTACGCTTAACAAGGTAGTGTGAAAGTTCTGAGAGCTGCTTGCAGATTGGGCAACCAGCTTCACGACCAGCCTGGATAGCAGGAGCGAGCTTAGCAGCTGCAGCCTTAGATGCATCAGCATTGTCCTTGCCTGCAATCCATTCTGCAGCAGCAGCCTTGAATTCTGCAGGTGTTTCTTCCTTAGCACAAGCCTCGTTGAGGAGATCAACGATACGAGCACGCATCTTCTTGTTAGCGATAGCCATACCAAGACCGAACTCACAGAAGTCTTCGAAGAGTGAGTTAGCCCATGCAGGACCCTGACCCTTTTCGTTCTTAGTGTAAGGAGTTGATGGGATAGAACCTGAGTAGATAGAAGAACAACCTGTTGCGTTAGCTACCATCTGACGATCACCGAAGAGCTGAGAGATGAGCTTAACGTATGGAGTTTCACCACAACCTGAACAAGCTCCTGAGAACTCGAAGAGTGGAGTAGCGAACTGAGAGTTCTTTGGATTTGACTTGATGTCGATGAGATCCTGCTTAGACTTAACGTTCTTAACGCAGTATTCCCAGTTTGCAGCTTCCTTAAGTTCGCCCTCGAGTGGAACCATCTTAAGAGCCTTAACAGTTTCACCGTTAACCTTCTTGCCAAGACATACGTCAACACAGTTACCGCAACCGAGACAGTCCATAACGCCTACCTGCATGCGGAACTTCATACCCTTGAGCTCCTTTGGAGCGAGAACATCAATCTTAGCAGCGTCGAGACCAGCAGCCTCTTCTTCTGTCATTGCGAATGGACGGATACATGAGTGAGGACATACGAATGCACAACGGTTACACTGGCAACAAGCGTTCTCATCCCATACAGGAACGAATGCAGATACACCACGCTTTTCATAAGCAGCTGTACCCTGTGGCCACATACCATCTTCAATACCCTTGTATGCAGAAACTGGGAGAAGGTCACCGTTCTGAGCATTGATTGGACGAACGAGGTTAGTGATGTAGTCTGGTTCATCGTAAGTCTTCTCTGGATCAGCTGGGAGGTTAGCCCATGCAGGGTCAACAGCGAGAGTCTTGTACTCACCACCACGATCTACAGCTGCGTAGTTCATGTTGACAACGTCCTCACCCTTCTTTCCGTAAGACTTAACGATAGCCTCCTTCATCTTAGTGATAGCAAGGTCAACTGGGATAACCTCAGTGATGCGGAAGAATGCAGACTGCAGGATAGTGTTGGTACGGTTACCCAAACCAATTTCCTGAGCAATCTTAGTTGCGTTGATATAGTAAACAGTGATGTTCTTCTCTGCGAAGTACTTCTTGATCTTGTTAGGGATGAAGTTTACTAACTCCTCACCCTCAAAGATAGTGTTCAACAGGAACTGTCCGTTTGGCTGCAGACCACGGATAACATCGTACATGTGCAGGTAAGCCTGAACGTGACATGCTACGAAGTTAGGAGTCTTGATCTGATAAGTAGAACGGATAGGGGTATCACCGAAACGCAAGTGAGAGCAGGTGAAACCACCAGACTTCTTAGAGTCGTATGAAAAATATGCCTGGCAATACTTGTTGGTATTGTCACCGATAATCTTTACAGAGTTCTTGTTAGCACCTACGGTACCGTCAGCACCCAAACCGAAGAACTTAGCTTCGAAGATGCCAGCACCACCCAATGCCATCTCTTCCTTAGCAGGCAGAGAACACATAGTCAAGTCATCAACGATACCTACGGTGATCCTTTGGACAGTTCAGTTCCAAGTTCTCATATACACCCAGAATCATTGCTGGAGTGGTATCAGCAGAACCTAAACCATAACGACCACCAACGATAATAGGATTGCGGCCGCTGCCATAGAATGCATCCTTAACATCCAGCAACAAAGGTTCGCCGTTAGAACCTGGCTCCTTGGTACGATCCAGAACTGCAATCTTGGTAGCTGTAGTAGGGATAGCCTCCAACAGGTGCTTAACAGAGAATGGACGATACAAATGAACTGATACCATACCATACTTCTTGCCGTTTGCGTTAGCATAGTCGATAGCCTCACGAGCTGCCTCAGAAGCAGAACCCATAACTACGATAACCTGCTCTGCATCTTCTGCACCATAGTATGAGAACAACTTGTACTCACGACCAGTGCGCTCAGAGATAGCAGCCATGTACTTCTCTACGATTGCAGGTACTGCATCATAATAACGGTTGCAAGACTCGCGGTGTGCGAAGAATGTCTCAGGGTTCTCAGCCATACCCTTAGCCTGTGGACGCTCTGGAGTCAGTGCGCGAGAGCGGAATGCAGCAACAGCATCCATGTCAACCAAGTCGCGAACATCGTCTTCCTCAATCAGCTCAACCTTCTGGTATTCGTGAGAAGTACGGAAACCATCGAAGAAGTTGATGAAAGGAACGCGAGCCTCGATAGCTGCCAAGTGAGCAACTGCAGACAGGTCCATAACTTCCTGTACAGAACCCTCAGCCAACATAGCGAAACCGGTCTGGCGGCAAGCCATAACGTCGCTGTGGTC
>CALBJW010000084.1 GCA_937893145.1 uncultured Prevotellaceae bacterium
CTCGAACTCGAAGATTGGCTGCCATGCTGGCCAGCACTTGTTAGCGAATACAGCGAAGTTAGAGCCACCCTTCTGGTTTTCGTACCAGTCCATGAGAGTAACTTCGAGCTGAGCCATCTTGTTGATGATTTCTGGGTATGTGTTGCGTGAAGGACCAAGTTCCTTCTCCATATCCTTAGCAACAGCAGCGATTTCTGCAGTCTTGCAAGCAGTCTCGTCGAATGCCTTCTTGAGGTCGAGCTCAGAGTTCTCCTGAACCTCGATGCCAAGGTCGTACATTGGCTGGATAGGAGCGTTACAAGCAAGGAAGTCCCAAGGGCGTGGACCGAAACCGATAACCTTGAGGTTGCGAACACCGATAACAACGCGAGCGATATTGCGGAAGTCAGCAAGTTCCTTAACTGCCTCAGCAGGAGTTACGTTAGGATATTCTGGGATATATACCTTGAGGCGACGGAGACCTACGCTGTAAGAGAAGTTGAGGACACCACAAAGAGCGTCACCACGGTCATTAGCGAGGTTTGCCTTGCCTTCTTCCTTTGCAGCGAGAACCATGCAAGGACCACCAAACTTCTGGCAGAACAATGTTGTAGGACCTTCTGGACCGAAGTTGCCGAGGAACATACATACAGCGTTGATGCCGTTTTCCTTAGCCCAGTCAAGAGCCTTGTAAGTGTCAACGTCGTTCTCGATTGTCACTGGACAATCATATACTTCAGGAAGACCTGCATTCTTGACTTCAGCCATTACAGCTGCAAGACGAGCCTTAGTAAGAGAGATAGGGAAGCAGTCGCGGCTTACACCTACTATACCAAGCTTAACTACTGGTTGATTGATCATGTTGTTTGAATTTAAATATTAGGTAATATAAATTTGTTATGGATAATCATTTTTAATTATTCAATGTGCAAATATAACTACTTGTTTTGAATGAACCAAATTATTTTGCGAAAAAAGTGATAAAATTATAATATCTTATCGTAATTTCTACGATTTGAGTTTGTAAATTGTATTCTTTCTTAAAAAATAAGTGTTGGTTCGTGGCCATTGCAGTCTGCTACCTTAACACTAATGTTTACGGTTTTGGACTCGCCAGGCATGATGAAGAAATAGTTGTCGCTATAGATGACAGGGAGGAGAGGCTCGTTTGTGTGACTATCCCTTGCCGAGAGATGAACCATCATGGCTGGAACCTTGTCGGAATTATTTATATTGGCAGTAAGATGCCATTCATCGCCAACGAGTTTTGTGGTAATCTTCATGTCAAGTTTTGCTTTTGGCAATGTGAGCAATGACTTCAAGTTGCCTTCTTCCTTACCAATCCAATATATGTTTTCGGAAAGGACATTGTTGTCATTATCCTTTATGAACAGTCGAATGAAGTATGTATCTGTGAGAGACGAAAGGGTAGAGGCATCTTGTGGCAGGTCGAAACACTTTTGGGTTTGGTCTTCACCGATGTTTATCTGACACTCTTTAGACCATTTAACTTCACCTATTTGTGTGATGAGTTCGGCGCGAGCAGTAAGTCCATTCTGCAAGCCAGCACGATAATTCACTACCTCTACCATATTGGTTGCTGCATTTCTTTGTATGTGAAGTGGTTCACATGCCTTTCGACATGCGAAATATGCTGCTGTAGGGTCTAGATAGTAGTCGTATGTTTGCCATACAAATGATGGCCATGAAGGATGACTCATCCAGAGGAGCAATCCTCGACGATAATCGCCACGACTCTCAAAGATGGCACGGTAACCATCATAGCAGAGCCATTGAGAAAGCTCAGCAAACTGTTGTGCATTCTTTGGTTCACCAAAAGCCTGTGCAAACATCTCGTTGAAGGTGTTTGTTCGTTGTGCTGACTGCAAGCAATAGTCGTGCAAACCATACATATTGTTTGGATGTTCCGCTGTATTTATAGGCCATACATCGTCTTCATTCATGAAACGCATGATGTTCTCGTAGTTAGGAATACATGGCATTCCTCGTTCTGAGTGGAAACGGTCTATGCCGAAGAGGCTGAAATAATCCTTTACTGGCAATGCACGGTATGGTCCTCCACCGCTCACAACTTCTGCAGCAGAATGCGAGATGTAGTGCATACCAGGATGAACCTCATCGACGAGAGTTTTGAGTGCATTGTCGAGGTTGGCAGGTGGGTAACCCTCATTGCGACCTACATAGATGGCGATGCTTGGATGGTTACGAATACGACGAACAAGGTCTGTAGCATTGTCCATAAAGAGTTCTGGATAGTAAGGATCTGGACCGTCGTAAGGATTTGCCAACCAGAAGTCTTGCCATACCATGATGCCGTAGCGGTCACATGCCTCGTAAAACTCCTCATCGGCAATCTGTCCAACCCAATTACGAATCATGGTGAAGTTCATCTCCTTGTGATAACGGATAGCTGCATCATATTCTCGGTCACGGTAGTTGAGGTTATGTTCGGAGAGTCCCCAGTTGCCACCAAATCCAACAAATCTGCGTCCGTTGACATAGAGCGATAGACGTTTTGTACTCGTGCCAAACGAGCCTGGCACTACATCTGCTGGTTCATAGTCATCATGACTCCATGTCATTTGGCGTATGCCAGACTTAAACTGACATTCATCAGATACCTTACCATTTACCTCAAACCTCATCTTCACATCATAGAGGTAAGGTTCGCCATAACCGTTTGGCCACCAAAGATGTGGGTTCTTGATGCGAAGGGTAGGAGTATTGGCAGTGTTGATCGTTAATGGCATCTCCTCACCTGCTTTCAGTTCTACATCACGACTGAACTCTATATCACCAAAATTACCAATGAACTTACCCTTTATGTTGTGGTGTGAATGGTTGTGAAGCACCATCTGTGCAGTTACTTCTGCTATGGTAGTATCAGGAAGTTGTGGTAAAATGCTCGAAACGAAAGGATCGTCTATGCTTACATTACCTTTATGAGTAAGGTAAACATCATTCCAAATACCAATGTTGCGACCACGAACCGTAGGTAACCAGTCCCAGCCAATACTTGCATGGAAAGTGGCATTGTCTGCACCAAGGTGTCCACCATTGCTCTCTGCCGTTAAGGCATTCTGTTCCTTCACTCTTCCAGGATGAGCATTCTTTATTATACGAATAGCAAGATGATTGCTGCCCTTGCGGATGATGTCTGTAACATCAAAACAACCATGTTTGAATGCTCCCTCAATGCAGTCAACATATTTGCCGTTAAGATATACCGCTGCCTTCCAATTTATTCCATCAAGATTGAGGAATGTTCGTTCACCAAGAACATCTGTCTGCAGTTCGGTACGATACCAGAAGTCACTATTGAAGAAGGATTCGGAGATATACAATTGATAGTCTCGGTAGTTAGGGTCAGGTAATGCTCCAGCACGAAGATAACTTGTAAGTACTGTCCCTGGAACTGTAGCAGACAACCAATTAGAGTCGTCGAATGTTTCACTTGCTATCGCTTCGCCTTTTGATTTTACCTCTGAAGCACGTTGTACTTTCCATGAAGTACGAGCTACTACATCCATACCACCATGTCCCATGATTTGCATTTCACTCAACTCGTATGGCTTTCCATTTTCAGAAGCATGACAGAGAAGACGCACATATCTTGCCTCCCCATTTACCTTGAGTATATCAGTAGTTTGTTTTGAATGTTTGATGTCGCAGATATTCTTCCACGCTTTAGCATCATCAGAGATTTGTATTGTGGCAGACTTGGCACGATTTATCCAATGGAGTCGTACTTGGTCGAATGCAAAACTGTCACCCAAATCCACATATACCCATTCCTCACCAGAGGTGGCACTTCTCCATGTACTGCAGAAGTATTCTGAAGGTAATGCGCTGATTTCCTTGCCGTTTCCAAAGAACTGCAGATGGGTTACTTCCCAATAACGAGCCATGTCAGTAGAGAGTTCAAACTTAATGAAACGGATTCTTTCCGTAGGTTTGAGTTTGCCTTTAAGACAGAAATGGTATGAAGCAGAAACTCCCGACTTGTCTCTGCCACTATCTTCACCAACAAAGTCGGAAGCGTTTGTTGAGAGTTTCTTCCACGACTTGCCGTCCGTGCTAACCATGATGCTTCCTTTTTGTCCATCTGTTTTGCTAATAGGAAGGGTGACACGACCTTTGACACAAACCTCATCGGCTTGCAACTTATAGTTAGCCATTTCAAATTGTATGGAAACAGATTTTTCTCCTGTCTTGATGGCAGACCAAGGCATTCCGTCCAACAAGTATTCACGTTCTTGTTTCGCCACTTCGCCATTAGGTCCAATGACATTTATCCAACAAGGATGCTCTTCCGATGTGATGCCATCTGTCACAAGTTGTGCTGTAAGGTTATAGTCATAACTTGATGAATGGTAAGCTGGGCGATGTAATGCAAGGTTGCGATACTTGTTGCCGGTGCTTCGCTGCACCACAGGGGCAAAGTCTTCATTTGGATTGCCGGGGTACTGACCTATTGGGCGGTTAAGCACTATATTTGTTTGTGCATTGACAATGGTTGTTATCAATCCAACCAATGTGAGCAGTAAGAGTCTTGTTTTCATTTTACTAAAATTTCTTGAAGTGTTATTCCTGGGTCAAGTAGATATATTCTTACGGTATGAGTTCCTGAAAGTGTGCCTTCAAGTGACATGCTACGAGTGGCATAACCCCGAAGAACATTGAGTCGCCATTCTGAGGTGAAGTCGCCCTCATGTATTGAGAAAACTTTAACAGGTTCATTGTCAATACTAACTGCAAAACGAGCATCTCTGCCTTCGTAGATGTGGAGTGTAGGCAATGTGCGTACTTCCAGTTGAGAAGCAGAAGAAGGAATGTCGATGTTGTATTCCACGTATGGTGCAGTATCTATTTCGTGGGATGGTGTGTCAAATGGTAATACTGTCACTCCATTCGTATAACCTAACTGACTCACGGTTTGTAGTTTGCCATCGGTGTTGTGGGAAGAAGTGTAGTCTGCTGCTGCAATTCGCTTTATAGGTTCGGCAGGTAGAGGAGGGTAGAGACCGATGAATATTTCATCAATCTTTGCTTCTTGAACCACATCTTTGATTTGGAGTAGGTTGTTTCCCTTCTTCAGATGCAATGTGCCAACTTCGCACCATCGTGGACCGACAAGAGGAGAGTGCCACACATTATTTATAGGAATGGCAGCAGCCATAAATTCGTTCTTGTTGCAAACCACACGACCAAACTCGTTGTCCTCTTTCGACTTGGAGAAGTTGCGAACTGGTGTGAGCGCCTTTACCCATAGCTTTATGTCGCCTTCATATTTGCTTTTGATTTTCATTCCCTTCGCAGAGAGAACCTTTTCGACATCGAGCAGTTGTGGAGCAGGCGACTTTTCCAATATCTTTGCTGTATGGCTATTGCAGAAGGTCACATCGAGTGAGTCGGAGTAGTACCAACGGTATGGTCGCCAGTTGAAGAAGTTGCGCCATTTGCCATCAAGCAGTTCATCATTATATTGCTTTGTCCATTGATTCAGAGTCTCATATAATGGTGTAACCATAGCACCTTCTGTCATTGCTGTTGCCATCTTGCCTTCTGTGGCATGACGCAAACTGAGTCGAGACTGTAACTGGTATTCATTAATTATCTGTACTCCCTTGATAGGATATAGCACCAACTCGAAGTATGCAGCCTGAAGGTGGTCTGGTATTCTCTTTGCTAATGCCTCTGCACGCTGGGTGATATTTCGGAAGTCATGTATGCGTTGCATAATTTCCGATTCGGGATATTCTACAAACCAGATGTGTGAGTCTTTGCCAGAAGCCATAAGTCGGTAATATACTTCCTGCATAGATGCTATCTCATCTGCATACTCTTCGCCAAATGTCTCGGCGGCCCATGTACGGATAAAGTTACATGCAGATTGAGGTGACCACCTTTCTACATTCCATGCCATTTCCAAAGCAAAGGAAATCTCTTTCTCTGCAGGTTTGATGTCGCCAACATTGAACACCCAAATCTTTCTTGCGCCAAAGGTGTATGCCTTAGTGAGTTCTGTTGATATGAATGCAGGTGATAATGGACTCAACCAAATCCAACTCTCAGGGTCGCCATGATAAGACAGATGGTAGTATATTCCAGCACCACCACTGCGTTTCATCTCCTCTGGATTGCATAGGTTGCGTGTGTATCCCTGTTTGTCGTCAGACCACAAGAGTGTGACATCGTCAGGCACTTTCAGTCCAGAATGGTATGCATCAAGCACTTCTTCGTAAGTACATAGCACTTGTGGAATTTGTTCTATCGGACGATTGATGTTACGTCGCAACATATCTCGTTGGTCATCAATGGCCTGCTGCATGAGAGCAACACGTTGTTCGTTGGTGTTAGCACCCTCCATGGGGTAATCATGTATGCCACGCAAACCGAGAGTATAGGTGTTCTCATACTGCCCATTGGTTTTCACACGAGTTTCCCAATAGTCTTGCATGGTCTTTTTGTTTGTAATGTAGTTGAAGTCGCCGTATGTGCCAACGGCTTTCCATTCTCCTTCATTGTTTCTCAACATCTGTTCACAATGTGAAGAACCCATAACTATGGCATAGTCATCTGCCAATCGTGCATTCTCGGGATTAGCGTTGAAAGCCTGAGTACCAGGATGCATAGCAGGCCAAAGATAGTTGGCTCGCAAACGAAGAAGGAGCTCAAACACTTTTTCATACACTTTTGGCCCAACCTGATGTGTGTCCTTGTCAAATGTGTTTTCTACCCATCTTGCCCAACCACCAAAACGCTCATCGTTGATAAATATACCACGATACTGAACTGATGGCGAGTGCTGTACAAATCGCCCTTTCTGTATATACAGAGCATTTCGGTGTGTAGGTTGCACATCAGCCCACCAATACCAAGGCGAAACACCAATGGCTCGACTCAAGGTTGTGAGTCCGTATGCTGTTCCTCTACGATCACTACCTACAATAATGAGTGCTTGTTGAATTGCAGATAGTTGAACGGTTGTGATGATGTATGCTTCCCATTTCCCATTTATCTCCTTGACATCAATTTTTTTTGAGGAAATAAGTTGGTCGATAATTGCATTCTGTCCAATAGTACCAGCAATGATAATGTTTGGCGATTTGCATTCAGTGAGTTTATTCACTTTCATTATTTCCAAAGTCTTGCCAGTCACACGTTCTACATCATCTGACAACATGCTTGCAGTAATCTCCACCACTTTGGCATCTTTGGTGTCAATGCAGATGGTGGCAGACTCATTAGCTGAAAGAAGTGGAAAGGTGTTCTCTCCTTGTGTTTCTGTCACTTGGGGCATGATGTCGTTAGTGAACGAACACAAACAACATGCAAGCATAATGCATAGCAGTTTTTTCAAAGTAGTATAAAAGGTTGTTCTCATAATAAATAGGTTATTCAATGTATAAAAGCAAGTTCCAATGTAAATTACCTTTTTCTTTTCATCAGCAAATATACAACTTTTTTCTGTCTTAGCAAGCAGATGTTTATCTTTGTGTGTGAAAAAAAGACATTCTATCGCAAAATTTTGTAAATTTGCAACGTCGAATTACATGAAATAAAAACAAGAACTAATATGAAAAGAATTTCTTTTGTTCAATTAGCGATGATGATTCGCTTTGTGATATTTGCTGTTGTTATGGGTTCGGTAGCCCAATCGTATGCCTGTACTAATCTTATTGTCGGAAAGAAAGCTTCGGCTGATGGCAGTGTGATATGCACATACAACTGTGATGGTTTTGGTTTTGCAGCACCTCTTACATATATCCCTGCATGTAAACATGCGAAGGGTGAGTTGCAAGCAATTCATGGTTGGGGACCAGAACATGAAAATCCGTTTGTTTCTATGCCAGAATATACTTATGGTGTGGTTGGACTGATGAACGACCATCAGTTATCAATTGTGGAAACAACATTTGATGGGCGTATGGAGCTTGTAAATGAAGAGGGATTGCTTGATTACTACTCACTCATGAAACTCACTCTTCAGCGTTGTACAACTGCTCGTGAGGCAATCTTGTGTATGGACCGTCTTGTACAAGAATATGGATATAATTCATCGGGCGAGTCGTTTGCGATTTGTGATCCTAATGAGGCTTGGATTATGGAGATGATGGGTAAGGGACCTGGTAGAAAGGGGGCTGTGTGGGTGGCTATGCGTGTTCCTGACAACTGCATCTGTGCGTATGCCAACTTGAGTCGTATTCGTCAGTTCCCTCTCAAGGACAAAAAGAACTGTCTGTATGCAAAAGATGTTATCTCATTTGCTCGAGAGATGGGTTTGTATAAAGGACGAGATGAGGATTTCTCTTGGCGCGACACATATTGTCCTATCGACTTTGAGAATGTGCGTTATGGCGATGCACGAGTATGGAGTTTCTTCCGTCATCACACTGCCGATAAGAAAGATTGGGACAAATACCTTAGTTATATAAATGGAGACTTCTCGCAGTATGACCATTTGCCATTGTGGATAGAACCAGACAAACCGCTTACATTGCGTGAGGTCATGAATGATATGCGTGACCACTACGAGGGTACAGAACTGGATATGAGTGCTGACATGAGTGCTGGACCTTGGGGTTCGCCTTATCGAAACAAGGACATAAACTTCAAGGCTCCTGATGGTTCGACTCTTTTCCGCGAACGACCAATAGGTTGCCAACAGAGTGGTATGACTATGGTGTGCCAGATGCGTTCTTGGTTGCCTGACGAGGTTGGTGGTGTAACATATTTCAATATGGACGATGCGAGTATGGTGGCTTATGTGCCATGCTATTGTGGAATCAACAGAGTTCCTGAGCCTTTCCGTTCGGAGAACACCAATATTCTGGAATTCTCTGAGAAAAGTGCGTTCTGGATGTGTAACTTTGTTGCGAATATGGTATATCCTCGTTATAGTGCAATGATTGATGACTTGAGGGAAGCGCAGACAGAGGTAGAGGACTACTATGCAAATGACCAAAAGGCTGTAGAAGATGAAGTACAGAAGATGACTCGAGGAGAGAGAATAGACTTCCTTACTCGTAAGTCGGATGATTACACTTCCCTCATGATGACTCGTTGGCAGAAGTTGGCACGACTCCTTATTGTAAAACACAACGACCAGATAATGCGTCCAAGCAAGGACGGCATTGTAGTGCGTGGAAAGTATTCAGCACCAAATTATTCACCAGCATTTGTGGAAGCCATCAAAGAACAAACTGGCAATCGATATGTGCCACGAAATGTGATTGAAAGAAGACAGAGGTAGGCATTTAGACTATCATATCTAAAATTTATTCTCCGATAATTGTTGCAACAATCTTTCTTTCTCCTCCGTAGTCACGGAACTCACAAAGGTATATACCTTGCCAAGTGCCGAGGTTTAGACGACCTTTTGTAATGGGAATGTTAATGCTAACACCGCACAGTGTGCTCTTAGCATGTGCTGGCATGTCGTCCGAACCTTCAAGAACATGTTCATAG
>CALBJW010000085.1 GCA_937893145.1 uncultured Prevotellaceae bacterium
AGAGCAGCGAGCTGAGCCTGCTTCTTAGCAGCAGCTTCCTTCTCCTTGATAGCGATGAGACCAGATTCCTTAGCCTGCTTCCAAGCGTCGAACTTAGCCTGAGCAGCAGCCTCGTCGAATGCACCCTTCTTTACACCACCAGCGAGGTGCTTCTTGAGATATACACCCTCGTTAGAGAGAATGTTGCGTACTGTGTCAGTTGGCTGAGCACCAACCATTACCCAATGATATGCACGGTCGAAGTTAACATCAACTGTTGCAGGGTTAGTGTTTGGGTTGTAAGTACCGATCTTCTCGATGAAACGACCATCACGCTTAGCGTCTGGGTTTGCGATTACGATGCTGTAGAACGCATAGTTCTTACGGCCGTGGCGCTGCAATCTAATTCTTGTTGCCATTTTGTAAAGTTGTTTTAGTGGATAGGGAGCGAGTTGTTTGTTATTTTGCCCATTCTCCTTTCTCCTGATTAATGACTATGCTACCATCACGTGGTAGCGTGAATTGTGTTGTTATCTCGTAACAACGCTGCAAAGGTACGACTTTTTTCGTATTTTTTCACTCGTGGACTCTTTTTTTTGCGATAAAATGAAAAAAAACATTCTTTTTTATTCTTATTAATTATTATTTTGTTAATTTTGCAATGTTAATGTTAAGTCAACATTACAATGAAACTTACAAAATGAAGGACCTGATTCAACATAAAGGAACCATCCATAGCATAGATGGCGATAAAGTGCGTGTGCTTATAGTACAGGCTGCTGCTTGTTCTGGATGCAAAGCGAAGGATTTGTGTATCTCTTCAGAAAGTAAGGAGAAAATTATAGATGTTATCGACCCTCTTGCCTCTCGATTTGTCGTAGGTGAGGAGGTCGTTGTTTGTAGTGCCCTAACTGCTGGCAAATTAGCAGTGAGACTTGCATTTGGCATTCCGCTCATCATCATTGTTGCGTGGTCGATGATATCAGTATTGTTGTTTCACATGCACGAATTGATGTCAATAGGTTTGCTCATTGTCATCCTCGCTATATATTTCTTTGTCCTTCACAAGATTCAGCATCGTTTCGATAAGGTCTTGACGTTCTGGATTGAGAAGTAGCGTGATGCTCCGCTCCGCATAACATAACATAATCGATATTGACTAACTATTTATTTTAATTATAAAACCAAATTTTATGAACGTAATTCTTATTGCTGTAATCGTTCTTGGACTCATCGGACTTATCCTTGCGTTAAGTATCTTTGGTGTCGGCAAGAAGTTTGCGGTTAAAGAAGATCCGCGTATCGGACAGGTTGCAGAGGTTCTTCCTGGTGCAAACTGTGGTGGATGTGGTTTCCCTGGATGTGGTGGTATGGCTGCTGCATGTGTGAAGGCTGCTGATGCTGGTTCTTTAGACGGTCTTAACTGTCCTGTTGGTGGTGCAGACTGTATGAAGGCGATTGCGGGTATTCTCGGTATGGAAGTTACAGCTTCGGCACCAAAGCTTGCTGTTGTTCGCTGTAACGGTACATGTGAAAATCGTCCTAAGACACTTGTCTATGACGGAGTGAAGAATTGTCGTGTTGCCAATACTACATGTATGGGTGACACTGCTTGTGCTTACGGCTGTCTTGGTTGTGGCGACTGTGAAGCTGCTTGTCAGTTCGGCGCCATCAAGGTCAACCCTGCTACTGGTATTCCAGAGGTTGATGCCGAGAAGTGTACTGCCTGTGGTGCTTGTGCTAAGGCTTGTCCACGCAACATCATTGAAATCCGTACTGTCAGCGGTGACAACAAGGATGGATATGTAGTTGAGTGTATGAACAAGGACAAGGGTGCTGCTGCTACTAAGGCTTGTGCTGTCAGCTGTATCGGTTGTAAGAAGTGTGAAGGTGTCTGCGGTAGCGACGCTGTTCATGTTGAGGGCAACCTTGCTTACATCAACCCTGAGGCTTGTACTCTCTGTGGTCAGTGCTTCGAGGCATGTCCACGTGGCACAATCGTAACTCTCTCTGCTAAGGGTATTGAGCGTAAGAAGATTGAGAAGAAGGCTCCTGCTGCTAAGCCAGCTGCTGCAAAGGCTGCTGCCGAAGCTCCTGCTAAGCCTGCAAAGGAATGGAAGCCAATCGACATCAAGTACGATGGTGCTCCACTCATGCCATCTCAGCAGATTCTTCTTGCTGGTCCTAAGGACATCAGCAATCCTGTTCCTGCAGGCAAGGAAGTTACATTTGAAGCTAAGCGTACAGACGCTCCACTTCCTCCAAGTCAAATGATTTTGTTAGGTCTTAAGTAATAACTGCAACCTTTGCCATTTGCTATAATAATGGTAAGTGGTATATGGTAAATTGTAAATGAATTTATGAAAACATTTAGAATAGGTGGTGTTCACCCTGCTGAAAACAAACTCTCAGCAAATCAGCCAATCAAGGTGGCTGAACTTCCAAAGGTTGCAGTATATCCTATGGGTCAGCACATTGGTGCTCCAGCTAAGTGCATCGTTCAGAAGGGCGATAAGGTAAAGGTTGGTACAATGATTGCTGAAGCTGGTGGATTTGTATCTGCTCCTATTTTCTCAGGTGTTAGTGGTACTGTTCTCAAGGTTGATACAGTTATTGATGCAAGCGGTTATGCAAAGCCTGCCGTTTACATCACTGTAGAAGGCGACGAATGGGAACCATCAATCGACCGTAGCGAGACACTCGTTACTCTCAAGGATAAGCCTGAGCTTACTCCAGAAGAAATCGTAAACAAGATTAAGGCAGCCGGTGTTGTTGGTATGGGTGGTGCTTGCTTCCCAACACACGTTAAGCTTTGTCCTCCTCCAGGTGCAAAGCCAGAATGGGTTATCATCAATGCCGTAGAGTGTGAGCCTTACCTCACAGCCGACCATCGTCTCATGCTTGAGAAGGCAGACGAGATTCTCGTTGGTGTTGACCTCCTCATGAAGGGTGGTAAGGTAAACAAGGGCTTCATCGGTATCGAGGAAAACAAGCCAGATGCAATCAAGCTCCTCACAGAGAAGTGCAAGGCACAGTATCCAAATATCGAGGTTGTTCCTCTCCAGACAAAGTACCCACAGGGTGGTGAAAAGCAGCTCATCGATGCTGTTGTTCGTCGTCAGGTTCCTGCTCCTCCAGCAATCCCTGTTAATGTTGGAGCAATAGTTCAGAACGTAGGTACTGCATACGCTGTTTATGAAGCAGTTATGAAGAACAAACCTCTCTTCGAGCGTATCGTAACTGTAACAGGTAAGAGCCTCAAGCAGCCAAGCAACTTCCTCACTCGTATGGGTACTCCAATGAGTCAGCTCATCGACGCTTGTGGTGGTCTTCCTGAAGACACAGGTAAGGTCATCGGTGGTGGTCCTATGATGGGTAAGGCACTCCTCAACACTGAGGTGCCAATCTGCAAGGGTTCATCAGGTGTTCTTATCATGAACGACAAGGAAGCTCGTCGTGGCGAACCACAGCCATGTATCCGTTGTGCTAAGTGCGTAGGCGCTTGTCCAATGGGTCTTGAGCCTTATCTCCTTGCTACATGTTCAGGCAAGCAGATGTGGGAGAAGGTTGAAGCAGAAGACATCACATCATGTATTGAGTGTGGTTCATGTCAGTTCACTTGTCCTTCAAACCGTCCAATGCTTGACCTCATCCGCTTGGGTAAGCAAACAGTAATGGGTATTATTCGTGCACGTCAGGCAGCTGCTGCACCTAAAAAGTAAAAAAGTATGAATAAATTAGTTGTATCACTTTCACCACATGTACATTCGGGCGATTCTGTTCAGAAGAACATGTACTGGGTTATTCTTGCCCTTGTACCTGCTCTCATCTGTTCGTTCATCTCGTTTGGCATGGGTGCTATCATAACAACAGCTATCTCTGTAGCTGCTTGTGTGCTGACTGAGTGGCTTATCAACAAGTTCTTGCTCGGTAGCAATAAGTGTACTGTGTGTGATGGTTCTGCCGCACTCACTGGTATTCTTTTAGCGTTCAACATGCCAAGCAACATTGCACCTTGGATTGTTATCATCGGTGCAGTCTTCGCTATTGGTGTTGTAAAGATGACATTCGGTGGTCTTGGTTGTAACCTCTTCAACCCAGCCCTCGCAGGTCGTGCATTCCTTCTCATCTCGTTCCCTGTACAGATGACTACTTGGCCTCTTCCTGGTCAGGGCTTCGGTGCTTACCTCGATGCTGAGACAGGTGCAACTCCACTTTCTATCATGAAGGCAGCTTTCAAGAGCGGTGATGTTTCTGTTCTCAATGACCTTCCTGATGCAATGGCAATGCTTACAGGCAACACAGGTGGTTGTCTTGGTGAGGTTTGTGCTCTCGCACTCATCCTCGGTCTTGTCATCCTCCTTGTAAAGAAGGTTATCACTTGGCACATTCCTGTAAGCATCCTCGCTACAGTATTTGTATTGTCAGGTATCCTCAACCTTGCAAATCCTGTTTATGCTAACCCAGTAGCAGAGCTCCTCAGTGGTGGTCTTCTTCTTGGTGCAATCTTCATGGCAACAGACTACGTTACATCGCCAATGTCGCCATGTGGTCAGATTGTTTATGGTATCGCAATCGGTGCCCTCACAGTAATCATCCGTACTTACGGTGCTTACCCAGAAGGTATGTCATTTGCTATCCTTATCATGAACGCATTTGTACCTCTTATTAATAGTAAGTTCAAACCAAAGCGCTTCGGTGAAGTGCCAGCAAAGAAGTAACGATATGGAAAAGCTTAAATCATCATTAACAAATATGGTTGCGGTGCTCACAGTCATCGCAGTCGTAGCTGGTGCTGTTTTGGCTTATGTCAATTCCGTTACAGCTCCACAGATTGAGAAAATCAATGCTGACAACCTCGCTGCTGGTATCAAGGCAGTCATGGGTTCTGACGACATCACAGTAGCAGAACCAGAAGAGATTGACGCTTTCACAGCTTATGCAATCTCTGATGCTCAGGGCGAGTCGCTTGGTAAGGCAGTAGTTACTACAAGCAATGGTTTCGGTGGTCCTCTCAAGGTTCTCGTTGGTTTCAACAACGATGGTGAAATCCTCGGCTACACAGTTCTCGAGCATGCAGAGACTCCAGGTCTTGGTGCAAAGGCTGGCGAGTGGTTCCAGGACAAGATTCTTGGCAAGAACCCAGGAACATGCAACTTCACAGTGTCTAAGGACGGTGGTGAGATTGATGCCATCACAGCATCTACAATCACATCTCGTGCCTTCCTTCTCGCTATCAAAAACGCTTACGACAAGGTCATCGCTGGTACTGATGCTGAGTCTGGTGCATCTACACAGACAAAGGCAAAGAAGTGCTGCGGTAAGTGTGATAAGGCAGAAGGTGAATGCTGCGAAGGTGACAGTTGCGAATCAGAGACTCCATGTTGTGAATAATAACTTAAAAGAAAGGAAAACAAAACTATGAGTAATATTAAAGTTTTGGTGAATGGTATCATCAAGGAGAATCCTACATTTGTCCTTCTTTTGGGTATGTGTCCAACACTCGGTACCACTTCATCTGCATTTAACGGTATGTCGATGGGTCTCGCTACAATGGCGGTTCTCATTGTCTCAAACTTCATCATCTCTTGTATCAAGAAACTCATCCCAGACATGGTGCGTATCCCATCATACATCGTGGTTATCGCATCGTTGGTGACAGTTCTTCAGATGCTCATCAAGGCATACGCTCCAGAAGTAGATAAGAGCCTCGGTCTCTTCATCCCACTTATCGTTGTAAACTGTATCATCCTTGGTCGTGCTGAGTCATTCGCAGCCAAGAACGGTCCTGTAGCATCAATCTTCGATGGTATCGGTATCGGTCTCGGTTTCACACTCGGTCTCACATCACTTGGTGCAGTGCGTGAGCTCCTCGGCACAGGTGCTATCTTCGGACAGACACTCTGGGGCGAGTCTTACGG
>CALBJW010000086.1 GCA_937893145.1 uncultured Prevotellaceae bacterium
ACCTTGAACACCTCTGGATACTTATATCCCTGTGCCAACAGCTGAGTCATGTCTGCCTCTTCGAGGTCCATCACCTTAGCACCCGATGAGGTGTAGAGTGCTGTCTTAGGCTGACAATCCACACGGCTGTAGTTATCTACGAAGTACTGTGCCTTGTCGTCCATGTATGGGTTGTGGAAATACTCACCCTTTGTCACCTCCTTTGGTGTACCACCACCAAATCCCACCTTGAACAGGTGCTGATAGTATGGGTTCTCGTTAGGGTAATATCCGTTAGCAGTGAAATATACTGTTCTCGATGCCTCATCAATCTTCACGATGTCCATCACATGATAAGCACCATCAGTAATCTTGTTCTTCAACTTTCCGTTTCCATCATACAGGTAGAGGTGAGCCCAACCATTGCGCTCGCTCCACTGGATGAGTTCCTTGCCTCCGTTCACCACACCAAGTGGGCGCACCTCCTGGTATGTGTTCATTCTCTCCTCGATGACAGGACGGATGGTGTCTTCTCCCATCACATACTTACAGATGTCTATCCTGTGGAGGTCACGGCTCGAACGGGTGAGGAAGAACTCACCATCGTTGCCCAACCACTTGTACGAGAGTTCGTGGCGGTCGCGGTCCTTCTGTTCTCTTGGCTTGTAGCCGAGACTGATGGTCTGGTCCTTGAACGCAGCACAGTTTATCTCCTTGTACGAATTGCCATCCACATCAAACACATACAGGTGCATCTGTGGAATGTCCTTCTCGCCAGGCATCTCGTACTTATATGTCTCGAGTGTTGGTCGTGGGGCAGCCATCGAGTTCACAACCCACAGCTCCTTCACCTTTCTGTTGTCTTCGAGTGTCACAGCAAAGTGCTTTGAGTCCGGACTCCAGACCACCCACTGTCCCTTGCGCTTACCATTAGCCAAGGTATCGGTGTTCAGGTAACTGTATGGCATTCCGAATCCGAAGTCCTTCTCGAAGGTGGTGAGCTGAGTCTCCACGATGAGCGAGTCGAGTTTCTTAGCATCAGTCTTCTTCTTGCTGTTCTTCATCTCGTTGTCCTTCAACTTCTCATAGTCCTCGCGCGACATCTTGTACAGGTTGAAGTCACGAGCAAACACCACAGTCTTTCCATCAGGCGAGATGCTTGCCCAGTGTGGATACACCTGCTGCTTCCACTTGTTCTCGATGCGTGTCAACTTCTGCGTGTCTGGGTTGTACGAGAAGAAGAAGGTCTCTGTTCCCTTCGCAGGCTTATACTCCGAGAGGGTATCTTCCTTTATCTCGTTCTTGGTGTTCACATAGAACTCAAATGTGCCATCCTCCTTTGCTTCCAGTCCACTGATAGGCAACTGTTCCGCAACGGTAGGGTCGTGAGTTATCTCCGAGAGTTCGGCAGCCAACTTCTCTCTGTCAAAGAGAGGTCGCTTGCTCTTAGTTGCAGGGTTCACGATATACCAAGCCATACCCTTACTTGTCTTGTAAGAGTACCAGAATCTGTCTCCCTTAGGTGTCCAGTGAGGGTCCACCTGAGTCGAGAACAGCATGTTAGTTAGTTTTCCACCCGAAAACTTACGAGCCTGATTGTAGTCCTCATCATACTCGTATGTCTGTGCATTCACAGCCATTGTGCCTGCTGCCAAGAGCAGCGCAGTAATCAATCTTCTCATATTGTCATTTTATTAATATTCCAGATATGCTTCCAGCTTCTCCAGTTCCTCTGCGGTGAAGATATTAGTGCCTCGCAAGTCGTGCAGATCCTTAATCGTGCCATACAACCTGCGGTACTTCATGAGGTCCTTCACCTGTTCGTACCTGATGTACGGATGAGCGTTCAAGGTCTGGAACGAAGCCTTGTTCACATTTATCTTCTTCACCTCACCACTCTTCACCTCAAACCACTCAAACAACTCAGGCGAGATGTATTCCTTCTCCTTCAACTGTTCCACCGAGTAGAAACCACCCAACTTGTTCCTCATCTCCACGATGGCTTTTGCAATGCCATTTCCCACTCCGGGAATGCGTTTCAGCAGAGCCGTATCTGCAGTGTTGATATCTACCTTTGTCAGCGAACTGAACTTATTCGACTGCACCGTTCGGCGTTCTTCTCCGCCTTCAGTACGCAGTCTTTCCTCACGGTCATAAACCCTTTGTTCATGCGCCTTCCGACTATGTTCATACTCGCTCCTCCTCTTCTCCTCGTACTGTTCCCGATAGTGGTAGGTAGGTTTATTCTCCTCCTCTATCACGGTGTATGGCAACACCTTCTCCACATCCTCA
>CALBJW010000087.1 GCA_937893145.1 uncultured Prevotellaceae bacterium
TCATCCCACGCATCTGTGCTGGTGAGACAATGTCAATGGACCTCACAGAGCCAGACGCAGGTTCTGACCTCCAGTCTGTACAGCTCAAGGCTACATACTCAGAGGAAGACCAGTGCTGGTACCTCAACGGTGTGAAGCGTTTCATCACAAACGGTGACTCGGATGTTCACCTCGTACTTGCTCGTTCAGAGGAAGGCACAGGCGACGGTCGTGGTCTCTCAATGTTCATCTACGACAAGCGCAATGGTGGCGTGAATGTTCGTCGTATCGAGAACAAGCTCGGTATTCACGGCAGCCCAACATGTGAGCTCGTTTACAAGAACGCTAAGGCAGAACTCTGTGGTTCACGCAAGCTCGGTCTCATCAAGTATGTCATGGCACTCATGAACGGTGCGCGTCTTGGTATCGCAGCACAGTCAGTAGGTCTTGAGCAGGCTGCATACGAAGAGGCACTCGCATACGCAAAGGACCGTAAGCAGTTCGGTAAGGAAATCATCAACTTCCCAGCCGTTTACGACATGATTGCCACTATCAAGGCTAAGCTCGATGCAGGTCGTTCACTCCTCTACATGACTTCTCGCTATGTAGATATCTATAAGGCACTCGATGACATCGCTCGTGAGCGCAAGCTTACTCCAGAAGAGCGTGCAGAACAGAAGACATACTCAAAGCTTGCTGATGCATTCACTCCACTCGCTAAGGGTATGAACTCTGAGTTCGCTAACCAGTCAACTTACGATGCTATCCAGGTACATGGTGGTTCTGGTTTCATGCTCGAGTACAAGTGTCAGCGCATCTACCGCGATGCTCGTATCACTTCAATCTACGAGGGTACAACACAGCTCCAGACTGTTGCCGCTATCCGTTACATCACTAACGGCTTCTATCAGCAGGTCATCAGCGACTATGCAGCACTCCCAGTAGCAGAGGGTTATGAGTCGTACGCAGAGCGTATCGCAGCAATGGCAGAGAAGCTCGCTGCTTGCACAAACAAGGTGAAGGAAGCAGGCGACCAGGCATACCTCGACCTCTGCGCTCGTAAGCTCTACGAAATGACTGGTTACACTATCATGTCACACCTCCTCCTCCAGGATGCTCAGAAGTCTCCAGAGCTCTTCCAGAAGTCTCTCAACGTATTCCTCAACATCGCTGAGGCAGAAGTTGAAAAGCAGAACTGCTACATCAACCGCCTCGATGTGAACCAGGTTGAGAACTACATTCAGTAATACACATTCCCATATATACACAAAGAAAGCCAACAGATAGTCTGTTGGCTTTTTTTATACTTTTCACTTTTCACTCAAAACTTACCAGCGTCCACCGCCGCCTCCGCCAAATCCGCCTCCAGAGAAGCCACCACCGCCGAAACCGCCTACACTTCCACCTCGAGCACTGCTTGCACTTGAAGCGGATTGAGCAGCGGCAGCCCTTTCTCGGGCAATCTGTTCGCGAGTGATGGAGTCTCTCAACGAATTGGACATCATGCGACCAGCGTTGAAGTTATTGAAGGCCTGCATAGAGGTCATGTCGTTGCCCTTGTACCAATCCACTGGAGCCACTTTGATGCCATTGAACTTGGAGGTCCATTTATCTACCATGCCGAATGCCACAGCATAAGGAAGAACATTGTAGAAATACTTCTCGTCCTCGTTCTGCAACTGCTGAAGCTGTGCCTTCTCGGCTGTGTCTATGAAGTCGTGAAGACCAAGTATGATGCCGATGCGCTCCTTGCGGTAAGGAGTCATGATGGTGAGTCGGTTTGCCAAGATACATGCCGCAAAGGTAAACAGATTTATGCCCGCCAAGACTCTGTAGTCGATGAAGGTGAGGTCGTCGCCCTCAACGGCATAGTACATGAATATAGCCCACATCACCACTCCGCACAGAGCTGCCACTGTATAGGCAATAAGCGAACTGCCAACGCTCTTCTTGTCGCCTCTGAAAATCTGTGCCAGAGTGATTATCGCCAAAGCACCAGCACTTACAATTCCGAAGATTGGTGCGTTTGGATTGTTGCACGCAAAGGTGTTGATGACTCCTGTGCATACTATTGCCGCAAGGAGCAAGACAAGGACGAATCCCTTCACGGTGTTCAACTTGTTGGTATAGAACTTTGTGGCTTCTTCCTTTGCGTTCAGCCATGCCGCTCCAAACGAGTTGCCCACATTTCCTGTGTCGAACACGTCCTTGCCTTCTGGGAAGAAACCATTGAAGAGGGTCTTGCAGAAATTAGGCGATTTGCTGTCTATTTCCTTTATCTTGAGCAAGACTGGGTGCTCGCCTGTGTTGTCGATTGTGATGTAGCCCTGCTGGGCAAACCAAGGGATAAGTGATATCATGTCTCGGTCATCTACTGCGGTGTCGATGAGTGTGCCTACCTCAGCACTCGAGGAACCCTCAGGAGGGTAGAACGACACAACCTTTGTGACGACCTCTCGTTTTGCAACCTCATCGTATATGACATAGAGTGCAAGCATCAAGGCTAAAGCACCAAAGAGGAGCATCATCTGATTGTTCCCTTGCTCTTCTGCGTTGAAGTACCCCTCCTCCAATGGAATGAATATAGTTACTGCTTCATAAGGATTGAGGTCTTTCTTGCTACCCGAAATCATAGTGCTGGTTGCTTCTGCCACAATCTCGCTTGCCACATTGTCGCTATTGCCAAGTGCGCCCGTGAAGACTTGCAGTTTGTCCAGAGCTTCACTGGAGAGTGCCTTGTCGAAATGAATGGTGAAATTCATGTTCTTCGTTTCGCAGCCCCATCCTTTGCCGTAAGGCTGAAAGAAGAATATGTCTGCCTCCTTTACTCGATCGGCAGGAATCTTGTAGTCGTAGTTAATATAATAGGTATGAGGACCAGTAAATGTCACTCCTGCTTCGCCAAATCGCATAGGAAACAGCGTTTCATCGTAGTCCTCCATAAAAGTCCAAGGGTCGGAACACTCTATGCCATCTATCTTCACCTCATAGTGCATCATCTTTGTCTTGCTGCCATCCTGCTTCTCCGAGATGTCACGCTCCACATATACCCAAGTAGGTATCATGCGGTAAATGCCATGACTGCGTTCTGTGAATACCACATCAATTTTCTCCTGTACGGAGAGCACATTGTTTTCGTGTACAGTGACATCAATCGTGTAGTTGTCGATATAATATCCTTCTCGATTTGTTACATCACTATATTTCTCATCTGCATATTCCTCTTCCACATTCGAGGAAACAGTATCATCGTCCAAGTATTCATCCGACCAATCCTGAGCCATAGAGGGCTGAACAAACAGGATGCCCAAAAGTGCTATGAGGGTTTGTTTAATCATTGTTTTCATGTCGTATTATAGTTTTTATTTGTGCAAAAGTATAAAATCTTTTTCATTTCTAACAATATTTCCCCCGAATAGTGTACTTTTGTCCTATTAAAGTTATTTATTTTGATACGAAATTATGAATAAATGTCGTTACTTTGCAAACAAAACTAAATATATAACCCTACTTATGAAAAAAACAACACTCTTCATCTCTTCCCTTCTTCTGTCGGCAAATCTCTTTGCCCAGAACTATCAGATTCCAGTTTTGGAGA
>CALBJW010000088.1 GCA_937893145.1 uncultured Prevotellaceae bacterium
CTTTCCCGGAAGGAAATTTTTCACTCTTCACTTTTCACTTTCCACTTACAAGTTGAGCTTGCGAAACTTGTATATCGTAACAATCATCTTTCTATCTCCCACAGAGTCACAGAGAACACAAAGATTTTTTCAAGTCAGGTTAGCGAGAGACCACAGGCTCCGGCACTTCGTGCTTCGCAACAGAGGCCACAGAGCCATCCGGACTGCACTTTTACCATCTTATCCCCGTGAACTACCCGGAGGCACTCTGTGACCTCCATTGCGTAGTGCGAAGCACCAAAGCCCGTGTCCTCAGCAATTCGCTGCAGGAAAAGAAACTCAGTGTTCTCTGTGCCTCTGTGGGAGACCAAAGCAAACCGCCATCTTATATCATCAACCGCTCCGCTCACATCTCAAGTCCTGCATCTTTATTTTATTGCCTACGGCGTACCGTTAATGATCGTTAATTTCTCGTTAATTTTTCATCAAAAATATTATTTTGTTGATGTTCAGTACATGTTCAGTAGATGTTGAGCGAAGCGACTAACCTCCTCTCCCGGGCCTCTACTTTATCTTCCTTCCCCACATTAAAGAGAAGCGGAGATTGATGTACCAGTAGTAGAGTTTATTTATCAATCGCACATACAGAGGATCGTTCCCCTTTGACTTCCATCCATGCGCACATTCATGAACACCATAGTTGTCCTTGTGCTTCTTATCCTTGTAAGGAGCAAGAAATGAAGAAGGGTAAATCGTAGCACCATCATACTCCTGCATCACGTCCTTATACCTATATCCCCACTTCTCAGCCATTACACTATATATATATGGAGCAACGACCTGAGTGCGCATAACACCCTCCTTATTAAAGAAACTCTTGTCATTCTCATAAAAACGCATCAAGTCCTTGATGTGACTCGACCCCTTCACACCACCAAAAGCAGCAGCCTGAAGACCAAAATAAGGTACAAAGCTACCTCTCACCCTCTTACCTTCCACATCAATCAAACTCTCCGACTGTGCCATCATATATAACCTTGGATGGAACTCATGAAACGTAAAGAAATCATTATCAAGGAAATCATCAAACGACTTCAGCACCCTCACATCCATATCCAGATATATACCACCCATAGTATATACAGCATACAGACGGATATAGTCAGCAGCAAAAGCATACTTCTTACACTGGTAAGCCTCATACGCCCACCTGTTCGACTTAATGTCAAAGTGGTCCAAATCCCACCTCACCCACTCATAATCAGGCATCACCTTCTTCCAGGTATCCATGCACTTCTGATATTTCCGAGGGATAGGCTCCCCACTAAGCCAACAATAATGAATAATCTTAGGTATCATAGTATATAGTTTATATGCTTAAATAATTAATAGATCAAAATACTTGTTCTGTCTTCTCTTCAAGGTCTTCATTCCATGAATCCCTCGCAGCTATGACCACCGATTTTCCTTGCAAGAACTACGTTGCTTGCAGACAAAATCACTGTTCATATCTGCAGAAGACAGACCAACACAAAATGTGCCATGCATAAAAAATGTCGCTAACGCGATAAAAAATCATGTCCTGCAGCCCCCTCCCTCACAGGGAGGGCTGGGGTGGGTCTATTTTTTACTCCGAAGGAGATATTTTGTCACGAAGTCATTTTGTCTTTATTTTGGTCCTCCGATGGTTTTATCATTCAAAATATCTGGGAGTAGCGAAGCACTCACAAGGATTTTGAAGGAGAAAAGCATCACGGGATTGAATACTTTCAAGACCGAAAATGAGGAACAAAACAAAGCATTTTGATCTTACACGTTGTGAATTTCCCCCCAATCAGCCTACCGTTTACTATTTTTTTTGTAATTTTGCACCAACTACTCAAATCACACCTAACAAAGATGGAAAAGAACAACCAACCACATGGCGAGAAAAAGCTCATCACCATACTCCTACCAACCTACAACGAGGAAGCATCCTTCCCCCTCATCGAGACATGCATGAACCAAGTGTTGGCAGAAAATCCCAACTACGATTGGGAGTTCCTCTTTGTTAATGATGGTAGCCAAGACAACACCCTCCAGCAGATGATTAAGCTTCACGAGCAGGACCGTCGCTACAACTACCTCGACCTCTCACGCAACTACGGCAAAGAGATTGCCATGATGGCAGGCTTCGACTATGCCAAAGGAGATGCCGTTATCATCATGGACTCAGACATGCAGCACCCCGTGGATGTCATCCCCGAAATGATAAAATACTGGGAAGAAGGCTACGACGACGTATATGCACAACGCAAGTCAACCCACGAAACTTGGTTCAAGCGCCAGTCCTCAAGACTCTATTACCGTCTGCTCCAGAGCATGACACGCATACCTATCCAGAAAGACACAGGCGACTTCCGTCTCCTCGACCGTTCATGCATCGAAGCCATCAAACGTATGCGCGAGACCGAGCGCAACACCAAAGGCATCTACTCCTGGATTGGTTTCCGCAAACACGGAATATGGTACGAACAGAAGACTCGCGAAGCAGGCAAAACAAAATGGAACGTCATGCAGTTAGCAGAACTCGCCCTCAACGGACTCACCAGCTACTCCATCGCTCCCCTGCGCATCAGCACCATCCTCGGTTTCCTCGTTAGCTGCTTCGCCTTCCTCTACCTCATCTACATCATCATCAAGACCGTCATCTTCGGCGAACCCGTAGCGGGCTATCCAACCATCATGGTCACCCTCCTCTTCCTCGGCGGTGTCCAACTCATCTCCCTCGGCATCATCGGCGAATACCTCGGCAGAGTCTTCAACGAAACCAAGCACCGCCCCGCCTACTTCATCCAATCATATAATGGCACTTCTACCCTCCACATAGAGAAGTAGCCACGCCTATATATCACATAGATCAAAATACTTGCTCTGTCTTCTCTTCAAGGTCTTCATTCCATGAATCCCTCGCAGCTATGACCACCGATTTTCCTTGCAAGAAATACGTTACTTGCAGACAAAATCGCTGTTCATATCTGCAGAAGACAGACCAACACAAAATGTGCTACGCATAAAGAATGTGCCTTACGGCATAAAAAATCATGTCCTATAGTTTTCTTTGTGCAACGTATCCAAGCGCCAGCCTCTAACCTCGCCAAAGGCGACTAACCATTGCTAAAATCTAACCTTGCGAAGCAACTAACCTTTACTCCTCCCTCACAGGGAGGTCGGGTGGGTCTATTTATTTTTTACTCCGAAGGAGATATTTTGTCACGAAGTCATTTTGTCTTTATTTTGGTCCTCCGATGGTTTTATCATTCAAAATATCTGGGAGTAGCGAAGCACTCACAAGGATTTTGAAGGAGAAAAGCATCACGGGATTGAATTCATTCAAGACCGACAAAGAGGAACAAAACAAAGTATTTTGATCTATTCAAACGTAAGCGCAGCGTTCAAATGTCTTAAAATGGATGTCCCAAAAACATAGTAGCGCCAGCGTTTCCCTCACTTCTATCCAAGCATATTGTCAATTACATTCTTAATGACAAAACAAAATTCGCGGAGCATTCCATCTTCTTGCCTACTCATAATCGTACTGGAAATTTGTCGAAGTTCGTCATTTGACAAAATTACACTATCCTCATCAAACAGAATACTCATTGCGGCCCGTCGCCTATCCACCAAAGACTTGCAGTCAAGGTTCAGTGTACGGATGTCCGCATCAGAAGTCTCGTCATACCCACTCACATGCCCCGTAATGTCATATATGAAATACTTGCTACAATCAGATTGTAAAGGTGTATGGTTTAACATGTCATTACCTTTCGTATCGTCACAATGCCTGACATCCATATCTACAGCAATGCCACTGCTAAGCTCATCATTTTCGTCTTGAGTGAGAGAACAGCTCAACAACAAGTTTTTATATTCACCAACCAAATCCCTTCTCACCCCTTTAGGGTTCAAATGCTCCACACTAGCTTTTCTGCCCCCACCGAACGATATTTTTAGTCCACAGTAACAACATAAGCCACCTTGCTCCTGCATCATTTGATGTTTCAAATCCCAGAAATGAGGTATAATCTTAATGTCACGAACAAGCTTATAAAGCTTCTTTCCCGTTAAACCCGGATGGATTGTAGGATTTTTCAAGCTATTTTCATCCAACAACTGAGCCTGCAATTCCGCATTATGATTTTGCACTATAGCTGTGGAATAGTCTTTTTGGATATACCTCATTTCCCTATCAATTCTATACGATTAATGATTGCTCGCATCCTAACAAGTTCGGGCTGTTGAGGATCTGTCATACTTTCCAACTTTTGCAGCACCAACTTAGCTTGTTGAGTATCCTTATTCTTCAAGTAATCATCGATTTCATCAAACAGTTTAGAGGTCCTTGAATCTCTGACAGGCACCTTCATGGTTTCTTTCAGCAGCAAATTGGCATCCAAACCATATGTATTCAACTCAGTATGGCTATAGACTCCGTCCTTATATTCCAGTCTGTACACCACATTATCCGAATTGTTTTCCACCGACGACATAACCAATGGAGCATGAGTGCTGACAATAAACTGTAGATTCTGGAATGTCTCATGTAGAGCATTCAAAATTCGCACCTGAAGTTCAGGATGCAAATGTTCATCAATTTCATCAATTATGACAGTACCCTGTGTCATTTTATAGGCTTCGTCGCCATACATAACCTTATTGAGCAGAGCACAGCGGAAAGCAAGATCGACAACAATACTGACAAGGCGCCTATATCCGTCAGACAACAAATCAGAACGCACTTCTCTGCCATCACAGAAATGGAAATAGACATTCCCATCATTATGCCTTATATCCAAATCATCTATAATGCCACATCCTCCTTGCCCCAACGCACTTACCACCGCATTTCTCACGCACTCTATCTCAACATCTCCTTTCTTAGCTTCTTTCAACACAAGCAGTCGTTTTATCCAACAGTCAAGCAGACCTTTGCAATCATAACTCTCAAAATAGCCAAACGAAGGTTTCTGGGGATACTTTTTGAAGTTCCTCTTTTCCTTGTCAAACTTACGAACAGTATGAATATCCTCAGTAGTAAAATATGCAAACAAAGGCAGAGGATTCTTCTGTACAGCCAAACCAGCAACAACAACATGCGAGTTGAGTTGTAATTTAGATGCATATTCCTTTAGCGTTTTCAAACCAGTCACAAGATTGCGTGCATTTTTTTTCGATTTCTTCTCGATATAGAAACTTGCACAACCATCCATGTCAACAGGTTCATTGCTTTGTAAACAGAATGTCGATCCATCAGCCAAAGTGATATCAGGAGCATCCGATTTGTCAAGCACAAAACTGATATTGATAGGGAGATCTGTATCTACCACATCATCACTCTTTCTCTCACGGAAATCCTCATCATCAGCACTTTTCCATGTGGTATTCTCGTCACTATAGCCAGAGAAAAAAGCATTCATCACAAGGCTGCATGCACGTAGCAACGACGTCTTTCCTACAGAATTATCGCCAATCAATAAATTAATGCCACGACGAAAAGACATGGCCTTTTCCTCATAACACCTAAAATTATTTATACTTATACTTCGCATATTTCTTTATGATTTCCTCTTCATTTCGGAATTACCGTTGCAAAGATACGAAAAACGAAAATAAAAATAACGAAAAACGAAAATATTTTTCTTTTTTTCGTTACCATTTCTTCCATATCACGAAAGAGAACGCACCACACGCCCCCATCCTCAGTAGATGTTTTGTAGATGTTCAGTTGATGTTCAGTAGATGTTGAGCGCAGCGACCTAAGTAGCGAAGTGTTTAGTAGTGCAGCGTATCGTAGGTCAAAGACCGTTTCGTAGCATAGCGCTTCGTAATAAAATGTTTCGTAGTGCAACGTAACGTAGCGAAGCGTTTCGTAGGTCAAAGACCGTTTCGTAACAAAGCATATCGTCCCCTCCCTCCAACACTCTAACCTCGCGAAGCGACTAACCTTTTAACCTTTTTAATACAATCTCACCACTTCCTTCCAATCATAATCCCCATCCTTAAATGTCTGGCTCCATATTCGAGCAAAGCAACGTAGCAAGTATGCCGCTACAACCACAAAAACAAAAAAGATAGGAATATTCAAAGGAAACATAAAGTTCAACTTATCGCTGAACACCATGTGCTGAATTAAATATATCTCAAGACACAATCCACCCACTAACCTTACAATAAATCCACTTACCGGATTATCATACACGCGACTCGCAAGTTTTGTATTACACAACTGATAGAAATAATACACCACTCCAATAAGAGGAGCGACTGACATTAACTGAAAAACATCATATATTCCATCTTTATGCTTAAACCAACATAAGGCATAGAATGCCACAATACATACAATTAACTTTGCTATCGTGGCAAAAAAAAGAGGAACTCCTTTCTTTGAATCAGAAATGTTCATTGTTCTTAATCCGATAACAGCTCCTAACAACATATATATGAAATAATGCACCCATTTAAAATAACAATATCCATACATGCTATTATTATCTGCATCTATGCCAATAATAAAATACCATAACAATACTGAGATGAAAGTAAATATGAAGACACTATGAAGATGATCAATAGCATAAGTTTTAACGAACCACAAGATGACATAGTATATCATTATACATGATACAAACCAACTTCCGCCATCTAATAACACATCAACAATATTGCGATGGTCCCATCCACCAAACCCTACAAGACTTGCTAATATAGTCATTACAAATACCGTAGGATATATACGACCTATTCTTCTCTTATACCAATTAAAGAACCCTGCACTTCTTCCTAAGAACAAAGTAAATCCAGAACAGAAGAAGAACAGTGCATCACCTATAGCACCACCAGTAGCCAACATTGAATACTTTCCATATAACAATTCCATATGACTATTCATGACAGCTACCACAGCCACAAATTTTAACACATCAATTGAAATATCTCTTTTCATACTTCTTGACTATAACAAAACTATTTTATCTTATAACAATCAACAGGTATTGGCTCTACAATAGTTTTTCCTTTTAGTTTATTAAGTACTGACGCACAACGATTATAATCCATTACCTTTTTCTTTGCACGGTGTTCCATTATAGGTTTGAACAAAAAATTAGGCATCAAATAATACACCCACCATTCAAAAATCACCTTGAACTTCTTAATTGCTGACATTTCATAAGGCTTCATAACTATAGGAATATTCCAAGTTTCCCCATAGCAAAATATCATTGCCTCTTCTGATTCTACAGGTGCAAGAATATCCAATCCCTTAAATTTCATTGGAGCCAATTCCGTAACATATTTTTCTGGAATAGGATATCCTACAGTCTCTCTAACACCAGGAACCAACTTGTCAAAAATATAAATATCAATATATTCCCCCTTACGCATTACAGAACAAAGACCATCTCTACGATCATATCGGATTACCTCCAGACCATTTTCTCTAAGATCAAAAAGCATAGACTTGAATTGGTCCAAGTCCTCTTTCAAAATGAACAAATCAATATCTTCGTCATGAGCTATAAAATCATGTTCACGAATAGCTCCCAACAAGGTGCCATAACACATTCCGTATCGCAAACCATTCTTTTTTGCTACTTTATCAAATATCGCAAGATTCTCTTCTTCGATCTTAGGGTCCAGAATTTTGATTCCTTCATAAACAATTTGAAACTTATACTTATAGTTTCCCAATGGGGTTTTAATCGTAAAATTCATTTTCTATAACTTTTAATTAATATAAAGACTCTTTTCCTAATTTAACTAATATCAAAGGTTCTTAAACCTATCATCCAATCGCTTTCCCACTACAGATTGCGTAAAGTTTTCGCGAACTCTTCTGTACATTTTATCGGACAGGGCAGAAAGAATATTTTCATCTATAAGTTTAGATATGACACTCACATATTTACCACACTCAAATCCTTCTACAACCAACATATCTTCACCTACAATAGAAGGAAGATAGTTATTTGAACTTACTATAGGAACAATGCCCCATGACATAGCTTCATTCAGCGCATTAGAATGCCCTTCACAAGGTTCATTAGAAGGAAACAAGAATATGTGCTTATCTTCCATCATTTTAACTAAAATGTCATGACTACATTGCCCCTTTAGACAAATACGATTTTTATATGGGGAACTTTCTATTGCATCTTTTACACTTTCAATATAATCTTCTTCACCACCACCAACAATCGTATAAGTCATAGAAGAATATTTCTTTGCAAGTGCATTAAAAACATCCACACTAAGCAGAACATTTTTATTCTTATCTATTCTTCCAAAATATATGATATTGACACTATCTTCTGGCTTTTCAGGTAAAACATCTGGTGCAAACCCGTTTTCCGTGAAATTAGGAAGATAGAATGTCTCCACTTTTCCACATGTTACTTCTTTAACCAAGGTTTGACTTATTTCGCCCTCACACATGATTAAATCATATTTTACCCATGTGTGTTTATAAAACCACCTACGAATTTTGCTGCCATTTTTGTACATTGGCAAAGCCTGACCTCCTGCAAGATACATTACTAACTTATGTCCAGACAATGTCGCTGCTAAAGTTATCAGATAATCAAACATTATCAAACTGCCTGCATAAGTCATAAACAACACTGTCGAGTTCTTTCTTGGCTTTAGCAATAATTTTAAAAAGAACATTGCAGGATCTAAAAGAGCCCACAATGCAACTAAAACTTTACCTATAAAGCCTGTATAATTATAATACCTATGGCGGTTCGTTATTTCTACTTCATATTTTAGGTCTTCCAAAGTATGCCACAATCGTCTTGCTGCAGTTTGACCGCCACCAGCAGGCAACTGGTCTAAAGAACCAAAACTTGCAAAGAAATATATTTTATTAATCATAAATTATGCTCCCAAATTAGCAATTCTTATTACAATCCTTAAAGAAACTCCATACTATCATGACTAACAGAATGCCCACAGGGAAAGCAGCAATAATTGTTACACCTTGAAGACTATAAAGAGAGTTCTCTGCAAACAAAAGTCCAATAGGAAGGAAAATAAGCATCAAACTCCAGAAACCTCGAATTTTACGCGAAGGCTCTTCATCTGCTGTTATTTGTTTGTAGCTATATGATGAAGTAACATATGTGATCCCATCAAGTGTTGTACTATAAAATGAAATCATAGTAATGACGAGAAGTATCAAAGCTAATGCTGGTAATGGAAGTGTGTCAAATATCATCAAAATAGCATCATACATTTCTCCACCATTGCCAATGAAACCTGTAACATCAAGTCCATGCTTCATTTGCTGCGCAAGTCCATAATTACCAAGAATTATAAAAGACATATATGTACCAGCTAATCCCCACCCAAATGAGCCAAACACAGTATTTCGAATAGTGCGACCTTTAGATATCAGAGCGATGAAGAATGGAGTTGCCACACACCATACTAACCAGTATGCCCAGTAATAAACTGTCCAATTCTGGGCAAAACCATTTTCTCGCAAAGGATCCATATATGTTGACAAACCAATAAAGTTTTGAGCAAGATTTCCTATAGACTGGAAACCTGTCTCGATTATATAACGTGTTTCCCCTCCTAAGAAGAGGAAGTAAAACAAAATAGCAAAAAACATATAAGAGCAAAAACCTGCAAGTTTAGAAATACCCGCAACTCCAAACAATACAGTAATGGTATATATAGAGCATATCAATAATAATACAAGTATTGTCACAGTAGTTGTTACTTCAAATCCGCACACACTGCCAAGAGCCTTAGTCAACAACGGAGTAGCAAGGGAAAACGTAGTAGCAGTTGCACATACTACAGCAAAAATTGCAATAACATCTATTACTTTTCCCCAAAATCCATCAACTCTATCCCCAAGTAGTGGACGACATGCTTCCGAAAAGCGCTGGCGTTCTCGCTTCCTAACATGCATCATAAAGCCAAAACATACGGCAAGAATCACATAAAATCCCCATGCAAGAGGTCCCCAATGGAACAAAGTAAATGTTGGAGCCCACATCTGCATGCTTCCAAGTTCTGATAAATGAGGCTCCGTACCATACAAAGCCCATTCACAAAGACTATAAAACATGATATCTGCAGCCATTGTCGATGTAAAAATCATTGTACCCCACTTGAAATTACTATAAGCAGGCTTATCAATATCTCCAAACTTGATATTAGCATATTTTGGTTTACAAGCAACATAAAGAGCACATATTACACTTCCTATTGCTAATACAGGATAATACAATCCTATTGTGTCACCAAAGAAACCACGTAAATCATCAACCACTAACTTTGATTGCTCAGGAATGAGCATAAATACAGCCATCAATATGATGACAAGAATAAATGGTATCAACATAGTAATCCAATCGATACCTCTTTTGTCCATTTCCATTATAGTTACTATTTTAATGTTTTTAAGTTTGCAATAGCTCGATTATAACGGTCTCTGCCATAAGTGCCGAAATCATCCCCTTTGGATTCTTTTATCACAGTCCATTGCGCCCAGAGATAATCCCAAAGGATCTGATAACACAAAATTTTTTCTCGAGCATTTGAAGGAATATTTCCTTCGAAATATTGATCAAGGATATAATCTTCGTTTTCTTTTTCGAAATTGGCTTCAAGAAACAATGCTGCAAAATCAGCCATAGGGTCATTCATCCCACTATACTCCCAATCTATGAGATAGATAGTGCCATCCACACCTTTAATGAAATTTTCATATAGGGCATCATTATGGCAAGGTTTGAGGTCAACACCCAAAACATTAAGTCTTTCTTCGAGTGCCATAACCAGAGGACGAACCTGTTCCCATCCCTCATACATTGACACACCTGCACGATTTAACAAATTATCATACTTCTCGATTTCTTGGAAAATATTAAACTCGTTCTTCAATCTCACATGAGAATTATGAACTGTTTGGTATATCTTCGCAATCTTACGCATATTATCATGACGCTGTATAGTTGCCGCATTTAGTGTTTCTGCATTCTCTATATAATCCGCCAGTTTAATACCAGTTTCAGAATTAAAGTACCTTATGGTAGGATTAACCCCCATCTTACAGCTTTCTGCAGCATTAAACTCCTCATTAGAGCGTTCCACCATTCCTTCAGAACCATTTCCTGGAACACGAAGTACATAACATTTCCCCTCAAAATTAATTCTGAAATTCTTATTGCTCATACCACCTATTTGTATGATTTCTGCAGTAGATACATCTTTATCAGGGAATATTGTATGGAGATGGTGACGAAGATTTTCCTCATCGAACGGATTTTCTTTTCTACGCAACACTCTACAGGTTACATTCTTCAGTTTCTTAAAGTCCTCTTGACAATCCACATCCCCCCATATCAAATTTTTGAAATGGATAAAAGGGCGATCCAAAGCCTCTGTAACGTCCATTAATAGATACTCATAATTTAGATAAGGATTATTAGAGTTTTCCCAAGCCTCTATCAGTTTTTGATAAGTACCTAAAGATATTCGAGTTACTCCAACCATCTCACCTTCAAAATCACGAACGCGATGACGATCTTTAGTTATATTTTTAACAAAACCATTCTTTGTTTCCATATAACACTCATCTCCGCTACCACTCTCTTCTGTCATTGTGAGGCAGTTTCCATTTTCGAGGGCGGTCAATCTTTCCACAACTATCTTCTCAAAAAATGTATCACCTTCAACAAGAAGAAAATCTTCCCGAATTATGTCCTTGCACAGAGCAAGCGAACCCATTGAAGCTGTAAACTCATATTCTTTATTATACACAAGCTTTACATCTTCTGATATGTATTTTTCAAACAATTCACCTCTAAAACCTACAACAAGTACGATATTTGTAAAACCACACTCACGCAAAACTGAAAGTGTACGGTCTATGAGACAAACATCTCCCTCATAAGGGATCAATGGAAACGGAATCTCTGATTCACGCTCTTTTCTTGCTGTAAGTATTACTGCTGTCTTCATATTTTCACAACACTATTTTTCGAACCGTCATAACAATATTTATCATCTAATCTATTAAATGTGAAAAGCAAATGACGTCCTTCATGTTTGACACGAGTAAAGTCGTGTAATTCACATTCTTTCCACTCCATCCTTGAACAAATGTCCTTCAATACAGAAGAACGTGTATCTGAAATATAAGATTCATCAAAAACACGAAGTTCATCTATGGAGTCAAATTCTTGAATTTCGCCTTCTTTATAACGATTCACTGTCATTTTAGGCAACTGGTCGATATACTTAATATATACATCCTCCCAATATCCCTGTTTAGTTTCTTCCTTCTTGTATTCTTTAATCATGATTTCCTTAAACATTTCAGAAAATTCATGATTAAAATATACATGTCCAATCATAAACCAGGAATCATTGCCTCCAACAGTCACACCCACGATTTTATCATCAGAATCTACAGACAGGCAATATTCATTAGTAGAACCCTCCGCATACAAAGCAGAATAATAACTATCAGCAGATTCTTTTTCAAACACATTTTGGGGGAAGTAATTGTCAGAACTACAAACAAACGTATTGTCAAGTTTGTCAATTACCCGAATGATAGAAGATGTATTGTTATATCTTGCATAATCTTCATTCAACACAAGGCTTACATTGTATTTTTTCACAAGATATTCAAACATTTCTGCCTTATAGCCTGCAACAAGAGTAATATCATCAATCCCAGCTTCTATAAGTTGGCGTATCTGCCTCTCTATCAAAACCTCTCCTTTAACTACAAGCAGGCCTTTGGGATATTCTGAAGACAAAGGAACAAATCTTGATGCAGTACCAGCAGCTAATATTATAGCATTTCTCTTCATAATGAAGAATCTATATTAGAATCCAAAATGTGCGGTAAAATTCACAAATGACTTTTCAAATACAGGATTCAAAATATAAGATACACTAAGAGGTAAAGTCCAATCATTCTTGAAATGAACTGTATAAGTATATTTTGCTTCTATATTACAAACTCCAAAGCCATGTTCATAACCATTATAACAACTCTTGTTGAATGCAGCACCAACAGCAAGTGCAAAACTATTATCGCGAAGAAAATCATAATGCCCGCCAAGTTCTGCATAAGTAGAATAAGCTTGCTTGCCCTCATAATTCTTGTCTGCACCTGCAAAAAAGTTCGACACAGTTAAGTATGCAGGTATATTCTCCGGTGCTATAGTAATTGCAGCCTCCCACCAATGACCTGTTTTTCTATTATCAAAATTAAAATACTGGTCTTTAGGGGAGTCTATTGTTGGGTAATAGTAATTGTTGACACCAATAGTAAACCACTTATAAGTATATCCAATTCCAAGATCGACTTCTGCATATTTACCATTTACAGCATATCCACCCATAGCATAAACATTCAATCCCTTATATGAATATCCTATTGAAGGAAATAATACAGGAGCAGCTTCTTCTGTCTGCATCTCCATACCCCTCCAAACATACTTAGTCTGAAGGTCCACTCCAAGAGAGAAATTAGACTCACGAAGTTTAGCACCAAATCCATTCTTCTCCTCACTTGCATTGTCATCCTGCGCAAATGCAACAAGAGTACCCATTAACGATAAAATAAAAATAATTGTTCTCATAAATTAAGTCAATGATTTATAACTTGTTATTTTTGTTACAATTTTACCTCTTCTCTATACTCATCAAACTCCACCCCGTCAGGAGCACCACACTCTTTAGCCAATGCGAGGATCTGCTCCTGCAGTTCTGGCGAGATAGCGATCTGTCCTCTCTTCATACGATAATAAGTACTTTCAGATCCGATGCCCTTAATCTTGGCCCAGAAGAACTCTGCCTTACCGACAGGGAGACTCTTATACAGTTGCTTGAAGCCGTAAGCATTACGAACAAGGTGGAATTCATGGTACTTAGGGCACTCCTCTGCAGTCATCAACTCACTGCGAGGATTGAGGATAGTTATAGTATCAATATCCTCCGAAAGGTTCTGATATACTACATTGCGAGTGCAAGATGCCGCCATCTTGCATTCATTATTTATACACAGGGGAAATCCTTGAGGAAGGTTAGTAATTTTCATACATTTATTCAAGTTCTAAATATTGATTTTCCAGTCGCTTCGCAAATTATCCAGTTTACTCGCTTTGCTCATAAAGAAATATAGACGACTTTGCCGGAAATCTTATTTGCGCTTCGCTTGGAAATCTCTTTTTGGGGAAATATTTCCTTCTTAAGATTTCCGCTCGTAGAGCGTTAGTTTTCTTGACGATGGCAACATATACTTCATTGTCGCTTCGCGAGAAATCTTCAGAGGAAATCTCATTGCTCGCGCTGGAAATCTGTT